>NZ_JAVRCS010000024.1:0-108543 GCF_034530635.1 Nostoc sp. EspVER01 | reverse complement strand
ATTTCCCTTTACATTTTCCCATAAATGATAAATCTTCCAAAACTGGATGCTCCCTATTATCCGCACCGCCACTTACAAAAATCTGGTGTTTTGGGCAAGTGGTAAGGGAATAAATGAAGGAAGAATGACCTTTGAGAACTTGCAGTAACTGCCCCATGTCTATATGGGAAACCTTGATAGTAGTGTCTGTACCGCCACTCAGGATAGTCTGACCATCTGGACTAATGATTACAGAAAAAACAGGGGTTGAATGTACTTTAAGTGTCTTGAGTAATTTACCTGTAGATACTTGCCAAATCATTATGCTGCTATCATCACTGCCACTAACCAGAGTTTGGCTATCTGGACTAAAGGCTAGGCATCTTACCCATTTGGTATGACTAGTGAGAGTATGTAGTAATTTACCTGTGTCGAGATGCCAAATCTTGATAGTATTATCACTACTTCCACTAGCCAAAGTTTGCCCATCTGGACTAATTGCAGTTGTAAAAACCCAGTTCAGATGAGTCAGGGTGTGAACACATTTCCACGGTGAAGGTTGAGACTGTGATTCAGGTGGCGGCGTTGGTGGCTTTGGCGGTTGCGATGTAGGTTGGGGTGGTGGTGACGTTGGTGGCTTTGGCGGTGGCGATGTAGATTTGGGTGGTGGCGGCGTTGGTGACTTTGGCGGTGCTTTTGTCTGTTTCAGTTCCAGTTCTTTGGCATTTTTCAAATCTGACTTGGCTCTATTTTCATATCCTAGTTTCGAGCAAGCAAGCCCTCGGTATTTGTAGGCTTCAAAGTAGTTGGGGTTGAGACGAATTGCTTGGGTAAAGTCTTCAATTGCTTCACTATATTTTCCTCTTTGAGCTTTCTCCATAGCCAGGTTATAAAAACTTTCAGCATTGGATGGAGTTAAATCAATTTTGGTAGTAGAAGCAGATTGATTTGTCTGACTTGGCTGAGAAGACTTTAACCTTGCATAAGCTTGATTGATTTCTTTGATTTTTTCTTCCGCTTCTAGCTTTTGCTGCGGTTCAATAAAACAATCTGGATGCCAAGTCTTAGCCATCTGGCGGTAAGCTTGCTTGACCTCATCAGCAGATGCACCTGGTTTTAACCCAAAGATATTGTAAATATGATTTATATCGAAGCGATCGCTCATACTAAGAAATCAGCACCAAGTCTTACTACACTTAGTATTCCCAAGTATAAGTATTATCTATCTCCATCTCTAGTGTCTTCAACTATATTCGCTGCTTATCTCCAACGCCGATTTAGCCGCAGTAAACTTTTTATCCTCTGACAAAATCTTTCTACCAGAGGTTTAGGTTTTGATACATATCTAGGCGATCGCGATCTACGCGTACTCCCCGGATTTCTTAACTCTTCTTCTATTTGTGCAGCTTTATTTAAATCTGAAGCGGCTCTATATTCGTATCCCAATTGTGAGCAAACTAGCCCACGATATTTATACGCGTCAATATAGTGAGGATTGAGACGAATGGCGTGGGTAAAATCTGCGATCGCATCCTCATATCTTCCTTGAGTAGCATTTTCTACCCCTAAAGTGTAGAAAGTTTCTGCATCCCAACGATTGACAGATATTTTTGGGGGATTTTTAGGCGAAGATGAAGATGGATTTTCAGGAATAGGAGGCTCAGATGGATTTTCAGATTTGAGCCTGTTGTAAGCTGCGTTGATTGATTTGATTTTTTCCTCAGCTTCCTGTTTTTGCCTTTGATCGACAAAGCGATCGGGATGCCAAATTTTCACCAGTTTACGGTAAGTTCGCTTCACCTGTGCCTGAGACGCACCGGGTTTTAGCCCAAGAATTTCATAAGCATCATTGATATCGAAGCGATCGCGCATACTGAAAAAATCGGCAACTATCTAAACCTATGTTAACTATTCCCCTAAATTCTCTCCAAACGCCCCATTCTGGTTATCACTGGGATGGCAGTAGCCGTCGCTTCTTTGAAGGCTGGTATTACCGCGTCACGTTACCAGAAATTGGGCAAACATTCGCCTTTATGTACTCCATTGAAGATCCCATCGGCGGTAAACCTTACAGTGGTGGTGCAGCCCAAATCCTCGGCCCGGATGATGAGTACCTCTGCCGTACTTTTCCAGATGTCAACAAATTTTGGGGTAGTCGGGATGTTTTAGGTTTAGGTCATTGGGGTAAAAATAATTTGCAAGTTTCTCCTCTATACCTCCTGCCAGCAGAGTTTGAGTATCATGTCCAAGAAGGATATCAAGCTACTGCCACTTTGAATCAGGGAATAATTCGCGATCGCGCCACCAATAATTATTGTCGTTGGCAGTATGAAATTCAACCAGTATACGGTTGGGGCAATCAAAATAGCATTCAGCAATCAACCGCTGGCTGGCTGTCATTCTTGCAGATTTTTGAACCTGGATGGCAAATTTTGATGGCTCACGGTTTAGCCAGTGGGAAAATTGACTGGAATGGCAAAATCTACGAATTCACTAACGCCCCAGCCTACGGCGAGAAAAATTGGGGTGGTGCTTTTCCTCAGAAATGGTTTTGGATAAATTGTAATTGCTTCGAGGGCGAACCCGACTTAGCATTAACTGCTGGTGGTGGACGACGGGGTGTGCTGTGGTGGATGGAATCTGTAGCGATGATTGGACTGCACTATCAAGGCAAGTTTTATGAATTTGTTCCCTGGAATTCACAAGTAGAGTGGGAAATTCAGCCTTGGGGCAGATGGCAAATGAAAGCTAGCAACTCTAATTATGAAATTGAATTAACAGGAACCACAGATTTACCTGGTACACCTCTACGTGCGCCGACAGCAGAAGGTTTAAGATACTGTTGCCGAGACACCATGCAAGGAAAACTAAATTTAGAGTTACGAGAACTAAATGGCAGAAAATCTAAAATAATTCTAAAAGCCGAAAGTTTTCTTTGTGGTTTAGAAGTAGGCGGCGGCTCTTGGGATAACATTTGGCAGTCTCCCTAAAACTACTGCTATAATTATATATGCTTCGCAGTTGGGGTTGTAGCTCAGTTGGATAGAGCGGACGCCTCCTAAGCGTCAGGTCGTGCGTTCAAGTCGCACCAGTCCCGTTATCTTCAGACAATTCATATATACAGCAATTAATATGGTAATAGCATTGCTGTGCGCCTAACAGTGGTACGCCTGTTCGCCCAAGTCGGGATATCCGTCCACGCAACTGGCTGCTGATTCTGTGCAATTGAGAACTACTATATAAAGTGGTTAAAACCCTTTGATGAATCGTCCGATATCGGTTAGGATAATCCATCAATTAGAGGAAAAACTCCAGGCACGTTTAATCGCGCTGCTATACGAAAACCAACCAAATATTATATTTGGTCAGAATTTGGGCAGATTCTTGGGAAGTTTGCTACTCTACTATCAATTATTTTTTCTTATAGCCAGAGAAAATTGTGTACTAAGCAAATTAAGTTATTGAGCCTTGAATAAGCTACTCTTTACAAATAAATCTTTTCGTTTTATGGCTTTTGTCCTGCCAATATTTATGTGGTGGGGATACAAAGAAGTACAAAACCAATTTGTGCAGCCGCAAGCAGTTGTAGTGTTAGGTGGTTCAACGAGACATTTAGAGCGAGAAAAATTTACAGCAAAATTCGTTCGCGAGCATCCAAATATACCGATTTGGATTACAGGTGGCAGTCCACGTACATTCACTCAAAGAGTGTTTACCAAAGCTGGTGTTGATCCTCAACGTTTACACTTGGATTATGAAGCAGTAGATACAGTTACTAATTTTACTACTTTGGTAGATGATTTGCAAGCTCGCGGCATTAAGAGCGTTTATTTGATTACTTCCGACTTCCACATGCGCCGGGCTTGTGTCATCGGCGAAATTATTTTGGGCAGTCGGGGTATTTATTTAAAACCAGTGCCAGTTCCTTCCGAAAAACCCCCTGAATCTATCGAAAAATCGGTTCGTGATGGAGCTAGAGCGATAATTTGGTTAGCAACTGGTTACACTGGTGTGGATGCCGCTAAAAATAAACGGTAAATCCAACTAATTTTGGATTTTTAATCGATCAAAATCCAAATGACTAATGACAACCGTCACTAGTCACTTATATGGTTCGGGAAAAAAACACCCCAAATTTCCCCACAATTTGATACCCTAGCTTAAACAGATTTGAGTAAAGTTAAAGCGTGGAAATTCAACTTGGGCGGGGAAAAACAGCTCGCAGAGCTTACGGAATAGATGAAATTGCTCTAGCCCCTGGTAATAGAACACTAGACCCCAGTTTGGCAGATACTAAGTGGCGTATTGGCAATATTGAGCGAGAAATCCCGATAATTGCTAGTGCTATGGATGGCGTAGTAGATGTTCGTATGGCTGTACGTTTGTCACAGTTAGGAGCATTAGGTGTCCTCAATTTAGAGGGGATTCAAACTCGCTATGCTGACCCAGAGCCAATATTAGATCGGATTGCCTCTGTGGGGAAAGATGAATTTGTTGCCCTCATGCAAGAACTCTATGCCGAACCAATAAAACCGGAATTAATTGAACAACGTATTCAGGAAATTAAACAACAAGGTGGCATTGCAGCGGTGAGTGCGACTCCAGCCGGTGCAAGTAAATATGGTGAGGCAGTGGCCAAAGCTGGGGCAGATTTATTTTTTGTCCAAGCTACGGTAGTTTCTACTGCACATCTGTCACCAGAGTCTTTAGTACCACTCGATTTAGCAGAATTTTGCCGTTCCATGCCCATCCCTGTGGTGTTGGGGAATTGCGTAACTTACGAAGTCACGTTGAATTTGTTGAAAGCTGGCGCGGCTGGGGTACTGGTGGGAATTGGGCCTGGCGCGGCTTGTACTTCTCGTGGGGTATTGGGTGTGGGTGTGCCACAGGCAACTGCGATCGCCGATTGTGCCGCAGCACGAGATGATTACTACAAGGAAACTGGCAACTATATCCCCATTATTGCTGATGGCGGTTTAATCACCGGTGGCGACATTTGCAAATGCATCGCCTGTGGTGCTGATGGTGTGATGATTGGCTCCCCCTTTGCCAGAGCCGCAGAAGCCCCAGGACGAGGTTATCATTGGGGTATGGCGACTCCTAGCCCAGTCTTGCCCCGTGGCACCCGCATTCGCGTTGCTACGACTGGTAGCTTAGAGCAAATACTCATTGGCCCTGCAGGGCTAGATGATGGTACTCACAATCTTTTAGGAGCCTTAAAGACCAGTATGGGCACTTTGGGAGCGAAAAATATTAAAGAAATGCAGCAGGTGGAAGTTGTGATTGCACCTTCTTTATTAACCGAAGGCAAAGTTTACCAAAAAGCTCAACAATTAGGTATGGGGAAATAAAATTGGCGACTGGGAACTGGGGACTGGGTAATGAAAAAGAGTTATTTTAATCCTAATTCCTAATCCCTAATCCCCAATAATCCTTCAATAAATTTTTCTGGCCCCTAAACAATTGCTGGAAAAATCCGATATGTCGCTTACAATAGAGATAGCGGAGACGCATGTTTCCGTTCACTCCTCACACCACACTCCGCCCGGACTACTGTTCGGGCGGTTCCTTATGTTTGTAAATAAAATAAGAGAGCTTCTTTGCAAATGTACATCCTCGCACTCCCAAGCTGAGGTTTTTGCTATGGTAGAATTTTCACCAAGTTCAGATATTATTGGCGAAGGTTTTAGGCATGTCAACAGCCGCACAAGTTACCGATTCTAGTTTCAAGCAAGAAGTACTCGACAGCGATGTACCAGTTTTAGTTGACTTTTGGGCACCCTGGTGCGGACCATGCCGTATGGTAGCTCCTGTTGTCGATGAAATCTCCGAACAGTACAAAGGTCAAATCAAGGTCGTAAAAGTCAACACAGATGAAAATCCTAATGTTGCTAGTCAATATGGCATCCGCAGCATTCCCACATTAATGATTTTTAAGGGTGGACAAAAAGTGGATATGGTGGTAGGCGCCGTGCCTAAAACTACATTAGCTTCCACTCTCGAAAAGCATCTTTGAAACTCAATCGGCAATAAAACCCTCTTGAGTTATCCATTTTTTTCTAACTTTAAGTTAATTTTCATAAACAAGTTTGAGAGGCGCAAATTTGCTGTCTATCAAACTTGTTTACATTTGTATACACTTTCAGAATATTTTTAGGAGTTTTCTACCTGAAAAACAACTGCCGAATTCGCCGCCAACAAAAAAAACCAAAAGCTAAGTTACGTAGATTGATTGTCTACAAGAGACTGTGCGTAACTTGTTTAAGAAAGGGATACGCTCCGAATTCAAATTAACAAAATCAAACATGATTCGTATAGAATTTGGTGTAACAATCCCCAATAAATAAATTTAGTTGCTCTGTAATACAGAAATATTCTTATCAGGCTGCTTTTATCAGGGTTTGATCGCAACTCATCGCAATATTATTCAGTTCGCTAGAACCCAGAGGAAGATTAAGAGCAGCAATAAAACAAGTCTGTTAAAGAAAAGGAACCCTGATGGATTTCTAATTAAGTTCCACAGATTTTGAAGTAGCGATATATTTTGATAATCTATCTTCCATAAATCAACTGTTCGTTGTTGAATCTATGAAGTCTTATTTAGCCGCCGCTATTCAATTGACCAGTGTGCCCGATTTACATAAAAATTTGGCACAGGCAGAAGAATTAATAGAGCTTGCCGTGCGTCAAGGTGCTGAATTGGTAGGTTTGCCAGAAAACTTTTCCTATATGGGAGAAGAAAAAGATAAACTCGCACAAGGTGATGCGATCGCTCTTGAAAGTGAAAAATTTCTCAAAAAAATGGCTCAACGCTTTCAAGTTACGATCTTGGGCGGCAGCTTTCCACTTCCTGTAGATAATACAGGCAAAGTTTATAACACAACTCTACTCATCGACCCCAGCGGTCAAGAGCTTGCCCGCTACTACAAAGTACACTTATTTGATGTTGATGTTCCCGACGGCAATACCTATCGTGAATCCAGCACGGTTGTGGCTGGCACACAACTACCCCCCGTCTATTTTTCTGAAAAACTCGGTAATCTAGGGCTTTCTATTTGTTATGATGTCCGATTCCCGGAACTGTATCGTCATCTGGCAAATAAGGGAGCCGATGTTATATTTATTCCTGCCGCTTTTACCGCCTTTACAGGTAAAGACCACTGGCAAGTACTACTACAAGCCAGAGCCATCGAAAATACCGCCTACGTCATTGCTCCTGCCCAAACGGGGAATAACTACGCCCGTCGTCTAACCCACGGTCACGCGGTCATTATCGACCCTTGGGGTGTAATTTTAGCTGATGCTGGGGAAAAACCGGGAATTGCGATCGCAGAAATCAAACCTACTAGGCTCGAACAAGTCCGTCGTCAAATGCCCTCTTTACAGCATCGGGTGTTCTAGGGAGTAGAGAGCAGGGGAGGCAGGGGAAACAAGGGAGACAAGGGAGACAAGGGAGGCAGGGGAGACAAGGGAGACAAGGAGATAAACAAAACTCCTAACTCTTAACTCAGCACGGGCTAAACCTTAGCTTTCCGCTAACAGCACTCCTAATGCCCAATGCCCCATTCCCCATTCCTAGCCCTTATGAACAAAACAAAAAACCGGGTGTTTACCCGGTTTCTGACAACATTAAAATCCTCAGTTTTTTAGGAGCATAGCAAAACTATGCTCCTATTTATTTGTCATCAAAATTAAACTTTAGCCGCTGATTTGGTAACAACGTTGAGTTCACCCTTGGCATACTTAGCAGCAAAATCTTCCAAAGAAATTTGCTTAATCTTGCTGGCGTTGCCAGCTGTGCCAAATTGCTGATAGCGTTCAGCACAAACCTTCTGCATGTATGTAATAGAAGGCTTGAGGAAGTGACGGGGGTCAAACTCCTCTGGTTTTTTAGCCAAAGCTTCACGTACAGCAGCAGTAATAGCCAAACGGTTGTCGGTGTCTATGTTTACTTTACGTACACCACTCTTGATGCCTTTTTGGATTTCTTCTACAGGTACACCGTAGGTTTCAGGAATTGCACCACCATATTGGTTAATCAGTGCAAGCAAATCTTCAGGTACAGAAGAAGAACCGTGCATTACCAAGTGGGTGTTAGGCAGACGGCGGTGAATTTCTTCAATGCGGCTGATGGCCAAAATTTCGCCAGTAGGTTTGCGGGTAAACTTGTAAGCACCGTGACTTGTGCCAATGGCAACAGCCAAAGCATCTACTTGGGTTGCTTCTACGAATTCAACAGCTTCATCAGGGTCGGTTAGCAATTGAGAATGGTCGAGTGTACCTTCAAACCCGTGACCATCTTCAGCTTCACCAGCACCAGTTTCTAGAGAACCCAAACAACCGAGTTCACCTTCAACGCTGACACCCAAAGCATGAGCTACATTTACAACTTCGCGGGTAACGTTAACGTTGTACTCGAAGCTAGCGGGAGTTTTCGCATCAGCTTCTAAAGAACCATCCATCATCACGCTGGTGAAGTTGTTCTTAATTGCTGAGTAGCAAGTAGCAGGGGCATTACCATGATCTTGGTGCATGACAATGGGAATGTGAGGATAGGTTTCTACCGCTGCCAAAATCAGGTGGCGAAGGAAGTTTTCTCCTGCATAATTACGAGCGCCGCGTGAAGCTTGTAAAATTACGGGGCTATCTGTCTCGACAGCAGCCTTCAGGATTGCCTGAATCTGCTCCAAATTGTTAACGTTGAAAGCTGGGATGCCGTAACCGTTTTCAGCTGCGTGATCCAACAGCAGCCGCAGTGGTACAAGCGCCATAGATAGTCCTCCTAATGTGGTTGTCAGCTAGTCGGTGTGAGAGAAGCGTAATCATTACGCTAAATCTTAAGAGTTTTTTCAACTTATAGGAAATTATAACTAGTGTGGTGTATCTATGTTGAAAAACTTTACGCCATAGTTACTATAAATATGTTCTATATTTGCTCTCTACTGTTGTACTATGCCCTACACCTGCTCTGTATTGCTGTACATTTAGCTACCCTAGAATTAGTAGCTCTGGTAGCCCAGTATCCCAAATTTTCCTTCCTGCAATTACAAAGATGAGCGATCGCTTCTTTACATTATTTAATAAACTTCTATATGGGTCGCCCGGGATTCGAACCCGGAACTAATCGGTTAAAAGCCGAGTACTCTACCGTTGAGTTAGCGACCCTTTTGCTGCATTTCGCAACTTTGCAATCATAGCATATACATCTGTAGATTTGTAAAGGGGTTTAGAAAAAATTAGCCGTCAACCTTACAGATGCGGTGTGGCTAGCTCCTGGCGCTAACACAGTCAGGTTATCACCAGTATTGAGAGAGTTACGAGTCGCACTCCAAGGTTCTAGACAGTAGAACTCTTTGCCTTTGACTGTCCAAAATACCAGGTAGGTAGAGAAATCATCATAATCCAAGGTGAGTTTTAACTTCCGGCTGCGATCTATCGCGGTGGCTGATTGACTCGTTAGCTGTCCAAAGGCAAAATCAATTTCATCACGGCTAAAGTCAAAATTGCCGTCAAAAGAGTGAATTTCCTTAGTTTGATTATCTTGATACTGCTTAGAGGGAATTTCAACCTCTAGCTGAGTTTTATCACCACACAGAAAGTAAGGATGGAAACCAGCCGAAAAGGGCATTGGTGTAGATGACAAGTTTTTATACTGCTGACGGACTTCTAGGGTATTACCTTGAAGTTCGTAGGTGAAAGCTAGTTGAAAATCAAAAGGATAAACTGCCTTAGTTTGCTCATTACTATCAAGGACAACAGTGAGACTAGCTTTATCTCCAGTTTCTTGTTCTGTTGCTGACCACGGCAATTCACGAGCAAAACCGTGTTGCTTGAGAGTATATTTTTGACCGTTATGAGTGTAAGTATTATCTGGTAGATTGCCACAAATAGGAAACAAAATTGGATTTCCACCTCTGACGCTCAACTCAGGATGAGTAAAGCGTTCAGTATCCAGGTAGAAAATTTCTTGCCCTTGAATGCGCCAACGGGTGATGATACCGCCGCGTTCGGGTACGACTTCCAATTGAGAACCAGCGGCTTCGTCAGAAAGAATATAGGTCTTGTATTGTTGCTTTTGAACTGCAATGCTAAACACAAATTTTAGTCCTGGGTATAGGGATAGTTAGGAGTTGTGAGTTAGGAGTTAAAAATTCATAACTTCTAACTCCTCACTCCTAACTTTGTTATTCGTCTTCTGCAAACACGAAACGATATAACTCGCTGGGGTCTGGTTCTGGGCTGCTTTCGGCGAATTTAACTGCCTCGTCGATTACATCCTGAATTTTACGATCAATTGCTTTGATTTCTCCCTCATCGGCCAGATTTTGCTCAACCAAATAAGCTGCCAACTTCTTAATTGGGTCGCGGGCGAACCAAAATTCTTTCTCCGCTTTGCTTCGCATTTCATCTGGGTCTGCCAAGGAGTGACCCCGGAAGCGGTAGGTAAGCGCTTCAATTAATGTTGGGCCTTCACCGGCACGGGCACGGGCTACAGCTTCTTGAGCCACGGCTCGAACTGCTAGTACATCCATGCCATCGACTTCCACGCCCACCATGTTAAAGACACTGGCTTTTTTATAAATCTCTGGTTGGGAAGTGGCTCGTTCGTGAGACATCCCAATGGCCCACTTATTATTTTCGACCACAAACAGAATTGGCAGTTTCCAGAGGGCTGCCATATTTAGTGTCTCGAAAAACTGACCGTTGTTAGCTGCACCGTCGCCAAAAAAGCAAGCTGTCACTTGGTCAGCATTTTTATCTCCCAGCACTTCGCGGCGGTATTTGCTTTGAAAAGCCGCTCCAGCTGCTACAGGAATTCCCTCAGCCACAAAAGCATAGCCACCCAACAAGCGATGTTCGGCAGAAAACATGTGCATGGAACCACCGCGCCCTTTGCTGCAACCTGTGGCTTTGCCAAATAATTCTGCCATTACCTCCCTTGCTGGTACTCCCGCACTCAGAGCATGAACGTGGTCGCGGTAAGTACTGCAAACGTAATCTTCACCCGGTCGCATTGACTGCACAACACCACTACAAACGGCTTCTTGACCGTTGTACAAATGGACAAAACCAAACATTTTGCCTCTGTAGTACATTTCAGCGCACTTGTCTTCAAACAAGCGCCCTAATACCATGTCCTCATACAACCTTAATCCTTCTTCTTTTGTAATATGCGTAGTAGCAGGATTAAATGTGGGTAAAGTACGCTCTTGAACCATTATTTTTGAGTATCCCTGTTGTACAACTTAAACTTACGGTCTTAAATAAGTTGGTCTGATAACACCTCAGCTTTTAACAGGCTAGCGTTTGTAAGACTCAACAAACTTTATTTATGCACCAAAAAAGGGTCTTAGGGAATAGCTGAATTTTTAATTTTTGATTTTTAACTTTTCAGCTGATGCCCCGTGAGGATTTGACTCTAACGGCAATATTTACCGCTTTGGGTTTTTCTCTCTCACCAAAATAGTGCTGAGTACCGTTAGCGGAAGCGGGGCGTTCAGCCCGTGCTGAGTAAAAAGTAAAATTAGACCGATTAGGCATCAAATCAGTTACGAGTAGTGAGTACTTAGGAAAAGATTCACAAGTACTACGTCTTACTCATTACTTCTTACTCAGAACTCAGCACAGGCTAAACCTTAGCTATCCGCTAACAAAACTCAGCACTCTTAAATATTCCCCTTCATAGACTAGCAATCAAGATAGACTGCTTTCTGCATATCCATTAACAATTTAAAAAAAAGGAGGCAAAAATCTATAATACCCAAATAGGTAATTGTAATTAAAGGTAAAATATGATATAGTTTCATTCTCTTGTTATCAGGGTAAATCCCCAATAGTGGTATTTTTGTTACCGATATAGTGGAAAAGTCCCAAAAAAATCAATCATCAATAGATTCTTCCAGCCACAACAATAATTATGCCGTGATTAAAAGCGGTAGTTGTGGTTTGTGGTATCGAAGGCTGATAATAGTTGTGTTAAACAAAAATACTAAGAATTAAAACAAGCAATTGAGGCTTTCTAGGCGAAAGCAAAAAATTAGTACTAGAATGTGACTCAAAATTTCGGGAAGGTACAAAACAAGTTGTTGCAATATACACTTGTAGAGTAAATTCTATACGGCATTTTTATGGCACGGTTTTACAGGCCTGGAAAGCTCTAGGTGAATTATGTTGATCACGGTGCAGGGGAAGTAGGCTGTGCGAATTCCGCTAGATTACTACCGAATTTTAGGACTACCGTTAGCGGCAAGTGAAGAACAATTGCGACAAGCATACAGCGATCGCATTGTACAATTGCCGCGACGTGAGTATTCTCAGGCAGCAATTTCTTCTCGTAAACAACTCATAGAAGAAGCTTACGTGGTTTTATCAGATCCAAAACAACGCAGTACCTACGATCAGCTTTATCTTGCTCACGCCTATGACCCTGATAACCTTGCTGCTGCCGCAGTAGCACTGGAAAATCGTCCAGAAAGCACCAAACGGGGTAGTGACACCCAAAGTCTGGGTATCGAAATTACTCAAGACGAGTTGGTTGGCGCTTTATTACTTTTGCAAGAGTTGGGGGAATACGAACTTGTATTAAAACTAGGCCGCCCGTACCTGGTAAATAAAAATAGTGCTACAAGTGCAAGAAAGGGCAATAATTTAGCAGATGAAGAAATACACGAAAGTGCTGAACATCCTGATGTTGTTCTCACTGTCGCCCTTGCTTGTTTAGAATTAGGTCGCGAACAGTGGCAGCAAGGTCACTATGAAAATGCCGCTATATCCCTAGAAACTGGTCAAGAACTGTTAGTACGCGAAGGGTTGTTCGCCAGTGTCCAGGCAGAAATTCAGGCGGATCTTTATAAATTGCGACCATATCGAATTTTGGAGTTGTTGGCACTGCCTCAAGAGAAAACTGCCGAACGAAGCCAAGGTTTAGAATTATTACAAAACCTCTTAGAAGATCGTGGCGGGATTGATGGCACGAATAATGATGACTCTGGTTTAAACATAGATGACTTTCTGCGGTTTATCCAGCAGTTACGCAACCACTTAACAGTTGCCGAGCAGCACAAGTTATTTGAAGCCCAAAGTAAACGCAATTCTGCTGTTGCCACTTACTTAGCTGTTTATGCCTTGATAGCACGGGGATTTGCTCAACGGCAACCGGCTTTAATTCGTCAAGCAAGGCAAATGCTCATACGTCTGGGCAAGCGCCAAGATGTACATTTAGAACAGTCGTTATGTGCGTTACTCTTGGGACAAACTGAAGAAGCAACTCGTGTTTTAGAACTTAGTCAGGAGTATGAAGCTTTAGCTTTTATTCGCGAAAAATCTCAAGACTCTCCAGATTTATTACCAGGGCTGTGTCTATATGCAGAACAGTGGTTACAACACGAAGTATTTCCCCATTTTCGAGATTTAGCAAACCAGCAAGCGTTTCTAAAAGATTACTTTGCTAACCCACAGGTACAAGCTTATTTAGAAGCACTGCCAACGGATGCAGAAACAACTAATGAGTGGGCTGTAATTAACCCCCAAAATTTTCCCCAGCCACAGACAAATAATTCGCCTTTCCCTAAAAATTCAACTAGGACTCCAAAGCAATTTAACCACAGCAGAACACCTGACCTAGATTTACCAGAAACACCAGAACATTTAAACTTCTCACCACCGATGTGGAATTCATCTGGAAGTGTAAAATCAGAGGTTCCTGCTGCTGAACGAACGAGCAGAGGCACAAAGGAGCATTTGAACGGTTCAGCTAAAAGTGCTACACCTGCTCATAACCAAAAGCGTCGGCGGAGAAAGCCTACTCCATCTAATATCAGGGAGCGTGTACCCGATAATCGTCCTTATTCTCGGCGTCCTCGGCGGCGGCGAACTTTTGCTAACACCATCGAAGGAAAAACACGGCTGGTATGGAGAGTGTTTATTTCTTTAGTGAGTATTTTAGTTTTCTGGGTGTTAGCCACAACAACTTTTGGATGGTTAAAAAATCTGTTTTTTCCGACACGATCTGTACCTCCTTCACAGTTGTTTGTACAAATAAATCAACCACCAATATCTATTCCCCCTCCAAATAGTCCACCAGAAGGATTAGATGGCCCTTTAACAAATGCAGCGGCAGAGGAAATCATTCGCACTTGGCTATCTACTAAAGCCGAAGCTTTAGGGCCGAATCATGAGATTGATAACTTAGAGCAGATTTTAACTGGTTCAGCTTTGTCTCAATGGCGGGCGATCGCTCAACAAGCTAGGTCTGACAACCGCTACCGCAAGTACGACCATAGCGTAAAGGTGGAATCTGTAGAAAAAATTGATTTATTCGCAGATCGTGCCGCAGTGGTAGCTACGGTGAAGGAAGCGACGCAGTTATATGAAAATGGTCAGTTTAAAAACTCTTCTAACGATAATTTGCGAGTTCGGTATGATTTGATTCGAGAACGAAGTAAATGGCGTATTCAAAGTACATCTGTTGTGAATCAGATAATTAGATAAGTTGTAATGTTTAGGTTTCCAATACCCCTAACAAACTTTTCAACATCAAATAAGCAGAAGTCCCTCCTGGGTCTGGATGTCCGATACTCCGTTCCCCCAGGTAGCTAGCCCGTCCCTTTTTCGCTTGCATTGGTATAGTTGCCTGCAACCCTTTTTGAGCTGCTACTACAGCCTGTTGCATAGCTTCCAGCGTTCCCTTACTTTCTTCTACAGCTTGCCCAAAAGCGGCTACAGATGGAGACAGCACATCCACCATTGTTTTGTCTCCTAGTTGCGCTTTGCCACGTTGCACCACGCCGTCTAAGCCTGCTTGGAGTATTTCTAAAACATCTTGTTCTGTTAATTCTTGCTTACCAACTACTGCTGTACTGGCTCGTAAAAACCAGGTGCCATAAAGAGGACCACTAGCACCGCCAATAGAAGAAATTAAGGTCATACTCACAGCTTTAAGAATGCTGCTGATGTCCTTGTCTGTAAGAGTTGGTAACTGAGCGCTTACCTTTTTAAAGCCGCGATCCATATTGATCCCGTGGTCAGCATCTCCGATCGCAGCATCTAATTCTGTCAAATATGCTTTATTCTGCTCTATCTCGATTGCATAAGCCTGCAACCATTGCAATATCTGCGCTTGATTCACCATATTAAAATAATTCGTAATACTTCTTTCTCTACGAGAGGCTGCGCCCGAAGCGTAGCTATGCCGCAGGCTTTACGGCTACGCGGTAGTTGAGCGAAGTCGAAACTCAGTACAAGTTCGTAATTATGAAATTCCCCAGCGCCAACTTGGTGTTTTGACTGGTGCATCCCATAGGCGGATCATCTCATCATCTAATTTCAGCAGGGTAATGGAGCAACCTTGCATTTCTAGAGATGTGATGTAAGGGCCTATCAAGTTTCGCACAATTTGCAATCCTTGCTGTTCGCAGATTTGAGCGAGTTTGCGGTAAACAATATACAGTTCAGAAATCGGGGTTCCACCCATACTATTGACGAAAGCTAATAAGCGATCGCCTTTTGCAAATGGTAGATTTGTTAGTTCTACATCTAACCATTCTCCTTTGTCTTCATCCCACTCGCGCAGTGTGCGGCTGTATGCTGCATCTTCAATGAGCGATCGCGTTAAAATTTCGGTAATCTCATCTACTGATTTAATAGTTGTACGTTCTGTCCCTGGCTCACCGTGAATACCGATACCTAATTCAATTTCGCGATCGCTTAATTCAAATGTCGGCGTTCCATTGGCGGGAACTGTACAAGATGTTAGAGCAATTCCCATACTCCGCCCATTCAGGTTTACTCGGCGACATAAATTTGCTATTTGTGGCAAATCATACCCAGCCTCAGCCGCCGCGCCACAAATTTTTTCTGCTAGTATTGTTGTTCCTACACCCCGACGTCCTTGGGTATAGAGACTATCTTTCACTGCTACATCGTCATCAATCAAAATATTTAGCGATCGAATGCCCTCGCTACGGGCTAACTCCGTTGCCATTTCAAAGTTCATCACATCGCCACTATAATTTTTGACGATGTAAAGGATACCAGAGCCTCCATCTACTCGTTTGGCTGCTTCTAGCATTTGGTCAGGAGTTGGTGAAGTGAAAACCTCGCCAGGACAAGCTGCATCAAGCATTCCTTTGCCCACGAAGCCAGCGTGCATTGGTTCATGTCCACTGCCACCACCTGAAATAATTGCTACTTTACCCTGTATAGGTGCATCGGCTCGATAGACAAAAGCAGGGTCATGGTTCAGTTTAATTAAATCGGAATGAGCCGCCGCCATACCTTCTAGACTTTCCCGCACAAAGTCTTCCGGCTTGTTGATCAGCTTTTTCATAATCCGTGTTTGGTTAAAAGGGTGCTAAAACCCAGGTTATAGCGCTTCAGGTTTGTATGCAATACAGTCTGACCTCTCTCTAATTAAAAGCTACCGTGTACACACAAGCCCACAGCCATATCTTTATTAATAAATCTCTCACTGCGTTTCTATCCCGCCTCGGAATGAATTCCGAGTCTAATAGCTGAAGTCCACTTAAGTGGACTAAATAATCAATTCAGTCCACTTGAGTGGACTTTCGCTATCAGCCCTGAACTTCAGTTCTGGGCGGGATGTCGGTCAGTGTGACAGTTTCACTCAATTCAAAGATTCCATTAACTCAATACACTTGTGCATCTGCTGGTGCATGGTTTCCCTATCAGCATGAAACCTTCGCCCGTGACCTGGTAGCACCCATTCAAAAGAGTAATTAGCCAAGTTACGCATTGATTTAGTCTGTTCTGACCAAGAATACCAGCAGGCATTGTGGAATGCAGCTAGTTGGTGGAAGCTTTCTGACCAAGCGAGATGATCGCCAGTGAAGAGAAACTTATTTTTATAAAGTAGGACTGTTTGTCCTTTAGTGTGACCGGGAACTGGAATAATTAATAAATCTGGAGTCAAGGTAAATGGTTCAGAACCAGTTAGCTGTATTTCTACATTGCGAGTATCCGCAGTAATATCATCAACGTGGAGGATGCGATCGCACTGAAAATGCTCGACAAACTTTTGATGATCTGCCACATCATCCTTATGAGTTAAATACATATAACGAATTGGCCCCAGTTCTTCTAAACGCTTGACTAAAGGCGGCGTAAACCGGGGAGAATCCACCAAAATGTTACCTTCTGGAAGTCGAATTAAATAGCTAGCAGCACCGTAAGATTTTTCAGAATGATAGCCGCAGTGGTAAATATTTTCTGTTACTAATATTGGAAAACTTTGTTGAGCAGCTTTGATATCTTTTGGTTTCTCAACAGTGCCAATGGAACTAGTAGGACAAGCTAAAAGTGCTTGCAGTGCGGTTAATCTTTCAGCCTCATTCGTTGGTTGATGATAAACAGCCGATTGATCGTCAACATCATAAAATACTTCAGGAGCCATCCAGCGACAGGTATCACAATCAATACAGGTAGTATCTACATAAAAATCGCCGTTGACATTTTGGGGACGACGCTGATTTAAATGAGCCATATTAATCCTTTTGCTTTCAGCCACTTACTGGGGGATCGATAAACCTTATATCACTACGCTAGCAAAAGTAACTTGAGACTGTAGCCGCCACTAGAAGTAAATCCGCTCAAAAATATCAAGACTCGTGAAACCCAGTAAGCATAAATTGGGAAAACTGAACATAGACACTATCTGCTGATATATTCCCAAATATGCTTTACTGTTCTAATTCTAGTTGTGCAAATCCTTTTAATCCTGATAACAATAAGTTTTGTATTAAGTGTGGAAAAATACTCACACCATTATTTAGAAACCGTTTTCGGGTAATACGACTTTTGGGTGAGGGTGGATTTAGCAGAACTTATGAAGCTAGGGATGTAGATAAGATAGACGAACCTTGCGTAATTAAGCAATTTGTCCCTCAATTAGAAGGAACGGCTGCACTTGAAAAAGCTACGGAGTTATTTAAGCAAGAAGCGAAGCGTCTGTATGATTTGGGAGAACACCCGCAAATTCCCCGCCTGATTGCTTATTTTGAACAGCAAATATGGGACAGCGTTGGGGGAAAACCTGACTTAGATTTGGAAACCTGGAAATATTTCGGTGAGTCTCTAGGATGGCGGATTAAAAATAATTGGAAACCTTATGAATTTCTATCATTTACATTAGCTGCTCCGGTAGGACAACTACCCAGAGCAGTATGGAGTATGAGATTAGATGGAAGAAGAAAAAGACTCTCTGCCCTTACATCAAGGCTTGTAAATTATAAAATTTAGTAGTTAAGGAAAGATTAGCTATGACTGAAATTGTGTTTATCGTTGAAGATGATCCAGATGGTGGTTATACAGCTAGAGCTTTAACCGAGTCAATTTTTACTCAGGCTGACGATATAAAAACACTAAAAGGAATGATCCGTAATGCAGTTCACTGCCATTTTCCTAATGAAGAAAATCGTCCGCGAATAATCTTACTGAAATCATAAGGTATTAAAAATTTTCACTTTTGAATTAGAAGTTTTAGAAATGAGATCGCTTTTGTAAGTTTACAACAGTTATAACGCCTCCCATTCATCTCTGCTTATATTAGCTTGACGTAATATTTTATTTAGTAAGCTTGAACTGATGTCTCCCTGATGCGGATTGGGAATTGTTAATTTTGATTCACCTTTCACCATGTATTGATGCTTACCACCTGGGTAAGGCCCATCAAAACCTGCATCTTTCAAATAACGAATCAGATCCCGCCGATTAATCGATCCAAAGGGTGGCATTAGGCAACCTCTTTGGTGAAATTCAGGTCAACACCATCGAGTATAGGTAGAGTATGACCCAAACGCAATCCTAAAATAATCCATCCTTCAAGAGCATCTTGCAAATCCTCCCGGCAAGCCTCTAGTGTTGCAGCATTTGCCCACACTCCCTGACATTCTGGAATTTCGCCATAGAAAGTTCCATCCTCAAGCAACTCGTAGGTTGCTTTGTGCATTCCTGTATGAATGTAATTTGTCAACATTTAGATTTTTTACAAGTTCATTGAGCTTTTTAATCAATTTGATTATGAGTGAAATTATACTCGCGTAGGCGTAGCCCATCGTAGAAATCGCAAATCCGCCAAACTCTAATTATTATGTATATTTTTTAATTTCCAAAAATGCGATCGCGTCCCTTTACCAAACGCGATCGCTAAATTTTCCATCCCCTAAGCTATAAAATGCAACTGATTGATCGCTGCATTAATTAGATTATGGGTAACGGGAAGACTATCAACTACCATCCCCAGACACAACAGCATCATGTAGGAGATGGAATAGAGAAACAACTCTCTAGCGACAGTGCGATCCTCTGGATTTTGCAACAGCCGCCAAGATTTGTGGATAAATAATCCTCCCAGACTTAGAGCGATCGCAGCATAAAGAATTCCACTTGCACCCAAAGGATAAACCAATAACACAGTTGCAAATACTGTCACCAGCGTATAGTACCAAATCTGCTTCACGGTTGCCGTATCACCTTCGATCACAGGTAGCATTGGTATCCCAACCTTTGCGTAATCGTCCCGAATCATTAGAGCTAAAGCCCAGAAATGGGGCGGTGTCCACAAAAAGACGATGGCAAAAATTAACCATGCTGACCAGCTTAATGTACCCGTGACGGCAGCCCAACCCACTAACGCCGGAATTGCCCCAGCCGCTCCACCAACAACGATATTCTGGGTGGTGTGGCGTTTCAGCCAGTGGGTATAGACCAAAATGTAAAAGACGATGCCAGAGAAGGCTAGCAGGGCGGCTAACAGGTTGGCAAATACTGCTAGGAGTGTAAAGGAAATCGTCGCCAGCGCGATCGCAAAAATTAGAGCATCGCGTGGCTGCACCTTACCCGAAGGTATCGGACGATGGCGCGTCCGCTCCATGTCATAATCAATATCCCGGTCATAGACACAGTTAATCGTCTGGGCGCTTGCAGCAGCCAAAGTGCCACCAGTGAGAGTTACTAGCAACAGCAATGGGTCTACTTCTCCCTTAGCAGCAATCCACATACTCCCAGCCGTGGTAATCAAAAGCAACGGAATAATCCGAGGCTTCGTTAGCTGGTAGTAGCTTTGAACTACCTGTAAAAATGTTTCGTGGTGGCGAGAGACATTAGTCTCGATCATTTTGGCTCTGGTTCCTTATTTTTCAACAACTTATATGCAGCCCCCGCTCAAGCTGGCTCTTTCAGGCAAATGAAAACACAGATTTTCTGCACCTGCGTGGGTCGCAATACTCGCCGTTGCGGCCATAATTTAGTGCTCAGTTAGGAGTTAGAGACACGATTAATCGCGTCTGTACAAGAGTTAGGAATTCTTGCTTCCACTACTCCCTTTGTTCTCTGACTCCATACTCAGCACTCATTGCTCAAGACTGTGATCTCGCGGCTAGTAGCCCAGTCACGCAATGCGAGAACTGTGAAAGCCACCAAAGTACCCAGCAAAGCTGCTCCTATCGCTTGGTGAGAGACTGTGAGAGGTTCGACTTGGAGATGTAATTTGAAGGTGGCAAATCCCAACAAGATTTGTAACGTCAACAACCCACCAGCCATATTTGCCAGTCGCCGCAAGGCTGGATGTAGTGCTGGTGTCCGCCAACAGATAAATACCATTGCCAAGGTTGCCACTGTTGGCGGCACTAAACCAGCAATATGGCTGTACATTACAGTACAAAGTTGAGAACCGCCGAGGCATTGATGTAGCGCCCAGCGAGAGCCGACCAAAGCACCTAGCAGACTTTGCAGGTAAACTAAAACAGCAGCAGTTAAACTGACCCAAGGTAACTTACCAACGGTTCCAGTCCCCTGATAGGGTGTGAGTGCTGTGCCGATAATCAAGAGGGTGCTAAAAAACAATAGCGCCGTGCCTAAATGGGCGGTAACAATATCAAACCGCAACAGTTCGGTGACGGTGAGTCCCCCCAAAACGCCTTGGAAGACGATTAGAAATAGGGCGAATGTAGATGCCCAAGGCAGCCAAGAGGGTAAGAAACGACGATGCCACCAGGACAAACCGAAGAGTGCGATCGCGCTTAAACCAATTAAAGCTGCATCCAATCTGTGAAACCACTCCAGGAATACCTGGAGATTCATCTGCTTGGCTGGCACGAGTTCGCCATAGCATAAGGGCCAGTCTGGGCAAGCAAGTCCAGCATTCATCACGCGGGTGGCACTGCCTATTGCCATCAAAATTAAGGTGGCTATGCATATTTTCCACACCAAGCGACGAATCATTTCCTTGGGCTTTTGCTGCTCAACTGCCGCTTCATTTTGTTGTTGTAGGACAAATTCGCTCATGAAGGATACCTTCTGCCCGCTCTTGGTGGATCTCTTAAAATTTTCAATTTTCTTTTAGCGTCCCATCTTCACCCTAGCGTATAGGCTAAGGGTTTATAGATTAGCACTCACTTATACTTTGAATCACTCTGGCAAGGTTTTGCCTGAAGCTTTAGGTATTTTTCAAGATGTCAAAAATTGATTAATGACAATTAATTTAAGCATTCTAAATTTTTTCTTAAATTTTTTCACTGGTTTGCATCTATTTTTGGCGTTGTATGATAGTAAACTCATACTCAAAATTACTAAAATAGCCAAAAAAATTAATAAAAATTTCAGACCTTTGTCCCCCATGTCTGACAGCCTAGACTACCTTAGTAAGTGAGTAGCTTCGAGATAACATAGTAAATTCAATTAAGTAAGCCGTGAAGATTCCAAGTTCCATCTGGACATTACTCATTGGCATCGTGCTAACGCTAGCCAGCCTTTGGTACGGTCAAAATCACGGTCTGTTGCCAGCAGCCGCCACTGATGAAGCCGTCTTGGTGGATGGTCTGTTCAACGCGATGATGATCGTTTCTACAGGGATATTTCTGCTCGTTGAAGGTATTTTAATTTACTCTGCATTTAGATATCGTCGGCGTGCAGGTGACAATGAAGACGGCCCACCAGTTGAAGGTAATATACCTTTAGAAATTCTCTGGACGGCGATCCCAGCAATTATCGTTATCGGTATTTCTGTTTACAGCTTTGATGTGTACAACGAAATCGGTGGCTTTGATCCCCATTCTATCCATGAAGCACCGATGAGTCAGGAGTCAATGGCAATGCCTGGAAGTGCGTTCGCTGCAACTTTAAGCGATACACCTCCCAGCACTGAACCGAACCTCAATCAAGAAAAATCTGATGAGGCAATGCAAGACCCAGCTACGGCAGAAGTTCGTAATGCTGACCAAATTCCCCAACTGCGGAATGCCCCAGGTGTAGGTAGTGTTGCTCCGACAATTGGCGGCACTCCTGAAAAAGCAGGTAAACCAGCTGAATTACAAGTCAACGTCACTGGTCTACAATATGCCTGGATTTTCACATATCCTGAAACTGGTATAACTACAGGTGAAATGCACGTCCCCATTGGGCGAGAAGTGCAAATCAGCATGACAGCCAACGATGTCATTCATGCCTTCTGGGTTCCAGAGTTCCGACTGAAACAAGATGCGATCCCCGGTAGGCAAAGCGAGATTCGCTTCACCCCTCAAAAAGTAGGAGATTATGTCCTAATCTGTGCTGAACTTTGTGGCCCCTACCACGGTGCAATGAGAGCGCCAGTAGTTGTTGAGCCACAAGAAGCCTTTGATAAATGGGTACAAGAACAGCTAGTTGCTAGCAAAGAAACACTAAATCAAGCGATCGCTGTTAACCCTGCCGATCTATCCCCACATGAATTTCTCGCGCCTTATACCAAGGACATGGGAATTAAACCAGAAATCCTCCATCAAGTTCACCATTAATCAATATGTTATTTAGTCAAAATCCAATGACTAATGACTAATGACTAATGACCAATGACTAATGACTATGACACAAGCTCAGTTGCAAGAAACTGCCAATATCCCTGCCCTTCTTGAGGAACCAGGGGTCAGAAAATGGCAAGACTTCTTTGGTTTTCAAACCGACCATAAGGTGATTGGGATTCAATATCTAGTCACTTCGTTTATTTTCTACTGCATTGGCGGCGTGATGGCTGATTTGGTTCGCACGGAATTGCGAACCCCAGAGGTAGATTTTGTCACCCCGGAAGTCTACAACAGTCTGTTTACACTGCACGCCACGATCATGATTTTCTTGTGGATTGTGCCAGCCGGGGCAGGGTTTGCTAACTATCTAATTCCCCTAATGATTGGGGCAAAAGATATGGCATTCCCTCGGCTGAATGCTGTTGCCTTTTGGATGATTCCCCCTGCGGGTATATTGCTAATCGCCAGTTTAGTGGTAGGCGATGCACCAGATGCCGGCTGGACTTCCTACCCTCCCCTGAGTTTGGTAACGGGACAAGTGGGCGAAGGCATTTGGATTATGAGTGTCCTGCTGCTGGGTACGTCCTCAATTTTGGGGTCGATAAATTTCCTGGTGACATTGATCAAGATGCGTATCCCCAGCATGGACATTCACAAAATGCCCTTGTTCTGCTGGGCGATGTTCGCCACTTCGTGCCTAGTTTTGGTATCAACCCCAGTCTTAGCAGCAGGTTTGATTCTGCTTGCCTTTGACTTAATTGCCGGGACAACATTCTTTAACCCAACTGGCGGGGGCGACCCAGTAGTATACCAACACATGTTCTGGTTTTACTCCCACCCAGCGGTTTATATCATGATTTTGCCCTTCTTTGGCGCAATTTCAGAAATTATCCCCATTCATTCCCGCAAGCCGATTTTTGGCTATAAAGCGATCGCTTATTCGTCTCTTGCTATTAGCTTTTTGGGGCTAATTGTTTGGGCGCACCACATGTTTACCAGCGGTATCCCCGGTTGGTTGCGGATGTTTTTTATGATCACCACCATGATCATTGCCGTACCCACAGGAATTAAAATTTTCAGCTGGTTAGCAACAATGTGGGGTGGAAAAATCCAGCTTAATAGTGCCATGTTGTTCGCCATCGGCTTTGTCGGCACTTTTGTAATCGGCGGGATTAGTGGCGTGATGTTGGCAGCAGTGCCTTTTGATATTCACGTTCACGATACTTATTTTGTGGTTGCCCACTTGCACTACGTCCTATTTGGCGGTAGCGTATTAGGAATTTTTGCAGCTATTTACCACTGGTTCCCGAAAATGACGGGACGGATGGTAAACGAATTTTGGGGTAAGGTTCACTTTGCCTTGACAATTGTCGGTCTAAACATGACCTTTTTACCCATGCACAAACTGGGTTTAATGGGCATGAATCGCCGTATTGCCCAATATGACCCCAAATTCACCACATTAAACGAAATCTGCACCTATGGTTCTTACATACTGGCAATTTCGACATTTCCCTTCATCATCAATGCGATTTGGAGTTGGTTGTACGGCGAGAAAGCTGGCAATAATCCTTGGAGGGCACTTACCTTAGAGTGGATGACTACCTCACCACCTGCGATCGAAAATTTCGATCAAACCCCAGTGCTGGCTACAGGCCCCTACGACTACGGTTTGGAACATGCTAATGAAGGTGTACCTTTATATGATCCCAATCCAATCTTATCTGGTGGGCCAAACTCAGTATTAAGAGCAGAACCCGATCCAGCGGTTGCCGCTAATCCAGAAGACCGGAAATAGTAGAGTTATGAGTTAGGAGTTATGAATGATGAGTTATGACTTTAATAAAGTTGTTAGTTCAAAATTTTGAACTCCTAACTCCTAACTTTTCACTCCCCATTCCCCATTCCCCACTTATAAAAATTCATGCAAAGTCAAACTATTGACCCAGCTAAAACGGAACTGAATCATCACCACGCAGCAGAAGCATCTGTCGGTCATCACGAAGAACATCCAGACCATCGCCTGTTTGGACTATATGTTTTCCTGATTGCTGAAGGGATGATTTTTATGGGACTGTTCGGAGCCTACTTGGCTTTCCGTGCTACCTTACCTGCATGGCCACCAGCAGGGACTCCAGAGTTAGAACTCTTATTACCTGGAGTCAACACTATCAATCTAATTTCTAGTAGTTTTGTCATGCACAATGCCGACACTGCTATTAAAAAGAATGATGCAAAGGGTGCGCAAATCTGGTTAGCAATTACCGCTGCAATGGGTGCTATTTTCTTGATAGGTCAAGTATATGAATATACCCATTTGGAATTTGGTTTGACTACCAATTTATTTGCTAGTGCATTTTACGTTTTGACTGGTTTTCACGGATTGCACGTTACCATCGGCGTTTTGGCAATTGTTGCTGTGTTGTGGCGATCGCGCACTCCGGGTCACTATAGTAACGAAAAGCACTTTGGTATTGAAGCAGCCGAAATCTACTGGCACTTCGTTGACGTGATTTGGATTATTTTGTTCGGATTACTGTATCTACTGTAAGTATTAATTAATTAGTTGTTCAATCCACGCGGACAACTTCATAAGCCCCCACTAGGGGGCTTTTTTAATTAACAGAATAAAAATATCAGTGAAAAAGATTGTAGAGACGTAGCAGTGCTACCCTTATACAATAGACTTCTTGCATAAGTCGGGAAAAGGGTAAGGGGGAAGGGGAAAAGGTTCTGTATTGTCCCCTTCCCCTTTAACCTTTACCCTTTTCCCCCTCTTGCAAAAAGCACTTTTGCAAGAGGTCTAATGGCTACAGATAACGCATATTTATCGGTTGCCTAAAAAAGTTAAATAAAAATTACAACTAATTTACTTCAAAAACCATCACTCGATATTTAACTCAAAAACTTACCCGATATTTTTTAGTTTTTTCGTCAAACTCACATTGATCTGACAACGCGATCGCAGTTAGTAACGACTAAAATCTGGTAACAAAACTGTGGCGAACACCGTAAAGGTATTTGTACCTTTAAATTTCACTGTTCAAGGTTTTGTCAGTAATCAGACTTAACAGTAAAAATAAATAACCATCCTGACTCATAAATATTAATTATTCTCTGCCCACAGTTTAAATCCTGTGGACTAGTGTTAAATTTACTTAAGTGATAATATTACAGAAGTGTTTCATAAATTAATTTTGTATTAAGATACTTATAAGAGTATTAAACAAAGCAATCAAGCAATTAAGCAACAAAGTATCCAAACATAGGTCGCGCGATGGCTAACTGCCGCAAATACCAGTATATCTAGCAGCAAGCAGTTATCCATAACCTCACTCAAGCTCTGAATGGTCAGTAAATTAAGAAGTAGTATACGCCACATGAGCCAGAACCCTCTAGTCAGAAAAACACTCCGAAGTCGCTTTGAAACTGTCAAAGTGATGGGAAGCGGAGAATCTGGTGATACTTACTTAGTAGGGGGTGCTACACGTAACAGGCATAGATACTCGCTCAACAGAAAAACACTTCGGAATCGCTTTGAGATTGTCAAACACTTAGGAAGCGGAGGTTCTGGTGATACCTACTTGGCTATTGACTTGGATTTACCAGGACAACCTCATTGTGTCGTTAAACATTTCCACCCGAAAGATTCTAACCCTGCTGTTCTACCCATCGCTAAAAAGCTATTCGATCGGGAAGCGGAAGTTTTATATCAGCTAGGCAACGACCACGATCAAATTCCGAGACTGTTTGCCCATTTTAATGAAGATGGAGATTTCTATTTAGTCCAGGAATTTATTGATGGTCATGCGTTGACTCAAGAAATTGTCCCAGGTCAGCGTCTTAAAGAGAATACAGTCTTAAATTTATTAAAAGACATCCTAGAAGTGTTAGCCTTCGTCCACCAACACGATATTATTCACCGAGATATTAAGCCTCAAAACTTAATGCGGCGGTACTCCGATCAAAAGATTGTGCTAATTGACTTTGGCAGTATTAAGAAAATTGGTGCTTTGGGAGCAGGCTTAACAATTGCTGTTGGCACTCCTGGCTATATGCCAAGCGAACAAGCTAAAGGAAAGCCAAAACTTTGCAGCGATATCTATGCAGTCGGGATGATTGGCATTCAAGCTTTAACAGGTCTAATACCTGAGCAATTACCAGAAGATCCCAGTACTGGAGAAGTTATCTGGCGCGACAAGGCAGAGGTAAGTGATGCTCTGGCAAATATTTTAGATACAATGGTTCGCGATCGCTACAACCAGCGTTATCAGTCTGCCACAGAAGCTTTACAAGCACTTAATTCTGATGTAGCGTTGTCACATTCTTCACAATCTGCTGACATCAACCACAAGGCTGATGATAGCTATTTGCTAACTTATAGAAACTTTATTTTGCTGCTGGGCATCGGTCTTGGTGCAACCACTAGTTTGATAGTAATAGTTTTAATCTACACATTTATTAATACGGGGACATCGCTGCCAAACCAACCTACTCCACTCAAGAGTTTTCTAGAAAGATTTGTTGAGTTCCCGTTAACTAATACAAGTAGTCTACTAGCTAAATCAGCACCTAACAGAAGAATCTGTCAAAGCAATT
Source organism: Nostoc sp. EspVER01 (assembly GCF_034530635.1). Taxonomy (NCBI): domain Bacteria; kingdom Bacillati; phylum Cyanobacteriota; class Cyanophyceae; order Nostocales; family Nostocaceae; genus Nostoc; species Nostoc sp. EspVER01. The sequence continues at coordinate 81,172 of NZ_JAVRCS010000024.1, read as the reverse complement.
GCACCATTGCAAAAACTACCAAAGAGCAAATTTAATTTCACTACATTAGAAAAGTTAATCATCTAGCAGCAATCATCAGACTGGCTATTAACTAGCTATTACAAATTTACTGTAAATTTAAATATTTCAAGATGACTGTAGGATAAATACTTAGATATTCCTGTAAGATAAATACAATTAAAGAAAATTTAAAAATATGGACAATACAAATCAAAGAAAAGCTTTAATTAACAGCGAAATCTCTCTCTTTCTCAGAGGTTTGATTATTGGTAAAGTTCTCACACTTATGGTTATTGGCGGATTACTTTGGTGGTTATTGAAGCCAAATTTATTGTCCCGCAACAGCATTAACTCTTCCTCTAATCAAAATTTCAATCGCATCTCTAATAATGAATCCACTAATGAATCAACTTTTCAGACAGTTGCTGATGTTCCCCCTGCCTCATTCAACTACGGAGGTAGTACTGCTTGGGCATCTATTCGGCAATTAGTAGATTCTCAGATCCAGAGCGATCGCCCGGAACTACAATTACGTTATGTAAACCCTGTTAATGCTAGTCCTGGTTCTAGCTCCGGCATTCGGATGTTACTTGATGGGAAACTAGACTTTGCTCAGTCTTCCCGTCCCCTCACAGATGAAGAAAAAGCTACGGCAAAAGAGCGAGGCTTCACCCTTGAGCAACGTCAAGTGGGTATGGATGGGATAGCAGTGGTAGTCAATCCATCACTCAATGTGCCTGGTTTAACTGTTGAACAATTGCAGCAGATTTATTTAGGGAAAATTACTAATTGGAATCAAGTCGGCGGGCCAAATCTACCCATCACAGCTTTTTCTCAACGCCCAGAGGACGCAGATACAGTAATATTCCCTAACAATAGCGACTTAAAGGGGCAAGCATTTGGCTCTAATGTGCAATATGTCTACTCTGCTACAGAAGCGGTACGCCAACTCAGTAAAACCCCTGGTGGTGTGTATTACGCTTCTGCCCGTTCAGTAGTCTTTCAATGTAGCGTGAAGGCTTTACCATTGGGTAACACTTCTGGTCAGCTAATTACCCCGTATCAGGAGCCAATAGTGCCGTCTGAGCAATGTCCACGTCAGCGCAACCAGCTAAATACTCAGGCGATCAAAAATGGCAGCTATCCGATGATTGCTAATTTGTTTGTAATTATTAAGCAGAATAAAGGTTCAGAAAAGCAGATTGGAAATGCTTATGCCAATCTTTTATTAACTGACCAAGGGCAAAGAGCAATTGAGCAAGCTGGTTTTGTCGGCGTTCGCTAGTAGATTTATTTGAAGGACAATTGAGCAAGCTTTCTAGAGATACCCGACTTGTTTAAGAGGTCGGGTATCTAAAAGTATAGACTTGTGCGCGATCGCGGCTATAACTGGGAACTACCAGCTTGCAGAATCTGTTGAGCAATCAGGTTTAGTTCGGGAAAAATAGGTGATACGATGCGGTCATCGCCTCTAAATTGAGTAACTCGGTATTCACCGTCAACTAATTGGTAGATAGAGATAGTAGGTTGTTTAGGATTACCGATAAACTTTTTACCACCGATAGCTAAATAATCAACAATCCAATATTCTTTTATCCCTATTTGTTCATATTCACCTAGCTTTTTATAATAATCATCCCGCCAGTTAGTACTAATAACTTCAATCACTAAAGGGATAGAATCGGCAAACTCAACCGTAGAATATTTCTGCCAAAGTGGCTCTAATTTTAAAGCAGGACGGTTGAGTAATAGCAAGTCTGGAGAATAGCAGGACTGACTAATAGCAGATTTAACTAATGCTGTTTTTGGGATGAAATAAGGTAGACCATTGCGAACGTACTCAACGGCAATTTTTTCAACCAAAAACCCGACAATATCTTCATGATCTCCTGCTGGTTGTGCCATTTCAAGAATCACGCCATCATGTAATTCATACCTTCCACCTTCAGGACGCCAGGCTGCAAAATCTTCAAAGGTTACTAATTTGGGTATAGCTTGAGTCATAAATTGCCTACCTTAGCTTATATAGGACTTACGCAAAAATTGCTAAAAACCTTAATTTATCGAACCGCCAAGACGCCTTCGCGAAGCGTCTCGAAGAGAAAAGCGCCGAGAATTCGTAGAGTATGCGTAAGTCCTATTATATATTGCGAACATTTTTAGTCATTATCATTAGGTTTTTCATCACAGATTGTTTAAATCGCTACTTCCTTTTAATTATTCTGCATTGCTGTGACAAGTTTCTCTAAATTTTGACGAACAGTAACACTACGGTGATGATTTACACCCCAGACTCGTTCGCAAATATCTAAAGCTTGCAAATAAAGCGGTTTTGCTTCACCGTAACGTCCAGTTGCACGATAAATTTCTGCCAAATTATTGAGGCTTTCAGCAACATTGGGATGATTTTCTCCCAATAGGTGCTTATCAAGTTCTAAGGCTTTTATACATAAGGATTCCGCTTCATTGTAACGCCCCTGTTCCCTGTACATATAACCCAAAGCGTAAATAGTATCTGCTAAAAGCGGATGCGCTTTTTGTAATACACGCTCCTTGAGTTCCAATGATTCTAAAAACAAAGATTCCGCTTCACTGTAGCGTCCTTGAGCGCGGTATATTAAACCTAAATTGTGCAAATCTGTAGCAACATCAGGATTGTCTTCTCCCAAAAATCGCTTATCTAATTCTATTGCTTGTTGCGATAAAGGTTCAGCTTCACTGTAACGTCCTTGATGATAATAAAGTAGCGCTAAATTATTTAGTATAAGAGCGAAAGAAAGATGATTTTCGCCAACCAGACGTTTTTCAAGTTCTAATGATTGCAAATACAGTGGTTCTGCTTCGTCATAACGTCCTTGTTCATCATATAGTAATGCCAAATTGTTCAGACTGACGGCAACATCGGCATGGTTTTCTCCCCATAGTCTTTTTCTCAGTTCTAAAGCTTGTTGATATAGAAGTTCCGCTTTATTATATTGCCCAGTTGATTTGTAAAGTCCTGCCAAATTATTCAGGCTAGTGGCAAAAGCCGGATGATTTTCTCCTAACAGGCGTTTCCTCAATTCTAAAGCTTGTTTATATAAGGGTTCGGCTTCAGCATAGTTTCCGATTGCACGATATATTCCTGCTAAATTGTTGAGGCTATTAGCTAAGTCTATCTGCAAACCCAATTCATTTTGTAACTCACTCGCCTGACGCCAATATTTAATTGCTAATTCTTGTTCTTCTTGATAATTTTGAGATTCACCCCGATCTAATCTGCTGTGGTAAATATCGCCCAATCTTGAGTACAAAGTAGCCAAGGTGGGGTCTTTAGTTCCCCGTTCTTGTTCTACTTTCTCGATTAACCTTTGTAAATCTTGAATGGGTAAGAAAAAGCGATTAGTTTCATTAGTATCTGTGCTGGCTAATTCTGTGTCTCGAAAAACAAAGCGGATATTTTCTAGTTCTTTACCAGGAATAGCATTTGTCTTTTTAGATTCAAACCGGAATACACCATTGCGCCAACTCCAAAAATCAGGCGCTTTTTTAATCAGGTTGACTAAAATTTGGTTAGTTACCCAAAGTACAATTGCAAACGGAAATTCGCGCAATCCTTCCCTAGTCCACTGTAAGTAACCAAAAAATTTCTCCTGTTCTGATTGCTCATTTCCCAACCTAAGAAAATACAATTGTTCAGCACCCGTCACAGTAATCACCGCCGGATGCTGCTGACGGAGATATTCTTCTTGTTGTACCAGTTGGTTAAGAGCAGCTTTCAGGCTTGGTTCTTGACGTGCTAAAGTTACTCGATATGCACTGAAGGCGGGTTGTAGTTCAGCTTCATATTGAGCAATAATCTGATCGCGAAAGCTAGCATCATCGCAAACCGCAATCAGTAAATTTAATCCCCGCTTTTGAGCTTCAATAGAAACAATTAAATCATCATACGCATCTTGATTTTCTCCTTCATCATCTAATAATTCCTCATTTAACATTAATAGCTCCCTGTCTTCTCAAGCTTTCGATAATAATTGGATGAACATCATACCAAGTTTCATCAGTGCGATATTCTAGAACATACAGCCCATGTAACAAATCTAAAAACTCTGCTTGTTTGGGGTCATTGGGCATAAATTGCTCATAAACACTCTGCAAAATATCGATATCAGTTTTTCCTAACCGTATCGAAAAATCATTGCGAATTTTATTGATTGCTTGCAAAAGAATTTTATCATCAATAATAACTTCGGCTGAAGGATTTCGCCGAATCATTCGCAAACAAATGCGACAACATTCCTTAGAAATCCGAATTAATTCTCGCAATACACCACCACTGTAAATTACGATTTTTTCAGCAGTTTCAGGCGCAATTAATTCACTAGGAATCCGTTTTTGTAAAACTTCACCGAGAATCTTTGTTGCTTCCGGGCGAGGTTGGGCATTAGGAAAGCGATTTTTACCTTTATCAAATATTTTTAAGACAGGCATTGCCACAACTTGATCGTTGGTTTCAGTGGCAATTATTGTGCTAATAAATGTTTCTCGAAGGACTGCGATCGGTATGGTGTAGATAATTTGAAAGTTAGGTTGGCAGAGAGCTTTAATATTATCTCGATAAATTTCGTTAACTCTGCCTAAGTCAAGTTTATCTAAATCATCAATAATTACTAAAACGTTTTGTTTAGTTGCAGCTTGAATTAAAGCAGCAATTTCGTTAATTCTGGCAACTAAATCTGATAACTTGCGTTCAAATTCTTGCTTAATTTCATCCCGAACGCTTGCATCAGCTTTTAATTTAGAACTAATCAATTTTAGGAGGTCAAAACCTATACTAGCTTCTGCTTGTAAATTTAATTCTTCAGTACGAGTGCGGGTAGCAAACCACTTATAAAGAGCTTCTTTAGTAGATTGCGGAATATCAACCTTGCGGGCTTCTGCCTCTGTCATTAAATTAACTGCGATCGCAAACAGTATATTAATATGATTAACAGCCGACATTTCAATTTTGTCAGCAATAGAAAAGAGAACTACAAAATATTTATCTTGAATTTGTCGGCTGAATTCAGCTAACAAAGTAGACTTACCACATCCCCGATGTCCTGTAAAGACAATTTTGCCATCTCCATTAGGACTATCTTCTACTAATTGGTTCAGGTCTGCAATCAAATCATCACCATACTCGACTCGAAATCTTTCCATTTCGTTCCGTTCCATCAACGGGAACAGTTCGAGATTACTGTATGCTTCTTGAAAGGAGTTTAATAAGTCTTGAGACATTGGATGGTGCTGTTAACGTGCTAACTATTCATATAATGGCTCATGATCTTTGAAGCACAAGTTTAGGTCATGTCTAAGATAGAGTATGCTTACATAACTTCTCAAATTACGTTAATAAATAACTACTAGGTGAGCGGTATGTTATGTCTTAAAAAGAGATGCCCTAGTTTCCAAGTTTTAACCTATCAATAAGTAACAGAGGTCAATAATAAATCAGACTGAATGATAGATTATACATTCGATAATTTCAACTGAATGATAGATTATACAGATAACATCCTAAAAGCTACTTAACATATAAATAAAATAAAATTTTTAGTTATAAAAATAAATTTTTAGTGTGCTTCGTCTCATTTCCATTCAGCCGATGCGATGGTAGCTGTTGTTACTATTAGTTAGTAGTCTGTCAAGGAATAATTAACGAGTACATTCTTTGTAGAGACGGCGATTTATCGCGTCTGTCTAACGCGTCAATTTTTTAGACGCGATAAATCGCGTCTCTACATGAGATAATAAAGCTCCGCGACATCAAAACCAGCTTTTGCGACATCAAAACCAGCTTTTGCGACATTAAAACTAGCTTTTGCGACATTAAAACTAGCTTTTGCGACATCAAAACTAGCTTTTGCGACATTAAAACTAGCTTTTGCGACATCAAAAGCAGCTTTTGCGACATCAAAACCAGCTTTTCTCAACGGATTTCAGCAAATATACCCGCATCTATCTAATTGGCTAATGCCATCCAATGCTTTTATAATTCTGTAACTTCACTGTGGCTAGTGCATCTGCCTATTGCGTACCTTGATGATATATAAATAACTCAGTGTATCAAATCGGGGTTATTTATAAATTAATCCAAATAGGAAAACTATATGCAACGGAAACGAAACTCCATCTCACTGACTAAAGCTGAACGACGGATTGAAGGAATGCAGACAATTAACCCTGAGTTAGACTTTAGTAATGGGTTTTCAATTGCTACTTACAACACTAAAGTAATTGAGTTACGAGAAAAGTTAGCCGCTTATAATCAAGCACAAACAATAGTAGATAAGACACACAATGCATTAATAGAAGCAGAACGAGAGTTGAATACTTATTCTGAGCAAATGCTGTTAAATGTTGCATCTTGCTATGGCAAAAATAGTGATGAATATGGGATGGCTGGTGGAACGCGCAGGTCAGACCGCAAGAAACCACGTCCAGTAGTAAAGCAAACAGTCTTAAATCAGTCGTGAACAATAAGATCCCCGACTTCTTTGAGAAGTCGGGGATCTGAGTTTCTCGATTTTCACAACTCATTTAGGATTGCTATAGATGGTTTGATATTTTCCCCTTACCTGCTATAGATAACATAGAGATAGAAATCTATCGCAATGGTTTTTGGAGGTTCTTGTGATTGAGCCAGACTTTAGCAGCATGAGCAAAACCGAGTTAAGAGCCTTCGTCATTGCTCACCCCGACAACAAAGCAGCGTTTCGTGCTTTTGTTGACCGCTTTACATCTAAAGCGTCTCCAGAGACTTTTGATATCCCAAAATCTAATGCTGAGATTGAAGAAGTGGAAATTTTGATTAGACAAAAATTAGAACAATTAAATAATTCGTAATTTGTAATACTTCGGCTGCGCTCAGTACAAGTTCGTAATTCGTAATTAAGTTTTGTGACGGGGATTTAAACCCACGGTACTCGGTTAAAAATGAGCTAGATTTTAGAAGTTTTTTTTTAATGTCGCAAAATTAATTGAGTCGAACAACTGTTCGGTTTTGCAACCTACCAAGCTATCCGACTCGGTTTTATATTCGGAGGTTGTCGCCTTCCTCGGTGGTTCAGGTCTGGACTCCCTGGTGTACGCTCGATAAATTCCCACTTACCAACTCTGACAATGGGGAGTACTCAAGCCACAGCTACCGCCACCACGCGAAAACCAATATTGCTGTCACCATACGCGTGCGATTGTCTAACGCGAGAGGCAGAACGGCAATACCTAGCGTCGAAGTCGTTCCAACTACCGCCACGCAGCAGCTTAAAGTTATTATCTTTACCAGGTAGCCACGCACCACCATCTTTTGCCACACCCTGGTAATTGTCATTATATACATCTTGACACCATTCCCATACATTACCATGCATATCGTATAAACCGAAAAAGTTAGGCGGAAATTTTCCTACACCTGTTGTTTGTTGACGATATTCGCCCTTTGGTGCAGAGCCGTAAGGATATTTACCGTTGTAGTTAACTAAATCTGTGGTAATCGTTTCACCAAAATAAAATCGGGTTTTCGTTCCAGCACGACAAGCATATTCCCATTCGGCTTCACTGGGTAATCGATAGGTTTTTTCTGTCTTTTGGCTCAATTTTTTATAAAATTCTACTGCATCATCCCAACTAACCTGTTCTACAGGTCGTTTCTCACCTTTGAAGTTGGAAGGATTATTACCCATAATTGCTTGATACTGTGCCTGGGTAATTTCATATTTACCCATGAAGAACCCAGGTACTTTTACCTGATGCTGTAGACTTTCATTTTTATCTCTCCCTGCTTCCCCTTCCGGTGAACCCATCATAAAGGTTCCCCCTGGTATCTGCACCATTTCCAGGGTGACACCATTCCCTAAGTTTTCAACAAAGTATTTCGCTTCATTTTTACTACGGTTGGCGATATTTCCCCTTGCATCCACTTTGACAACTTCAAATTGAAAGCTTTTTAGGCTAGATGGCCAAAAACGTGGTACTGCAATTGTCAAACCCAACCCAGCAACTGCAAACCCAGTAGTTTGAACTACACGTCGTCGTGACCAGTTAGGTAATATTAATTTTTTTGATGGTGTTGAAGGTATTGCAAATTGTCCCGCACCAGAAGTTTGAGTATTAATAACAGGGGATGATGAGGTTGGCTTAGGAGTTGGAATTTGAGGAGGTTTACTTATAGGTGTATTTGTGACTGACTTAGATTGTTCTGGAACTGTTTGCTGAGGTAAATCAGGATTTACAGAACTATTTCGCAACCCTTCAATTCTTTGTAAACTTCTCACCGCCTCCATATCTTGACCTGAAGCAGCTACTAATACCCGAATCCATAATTGCTCTGCTAAATCTAAATTCCTGTTTACTTCTGCTTGGTAAGCATCATTTTTCAACGTGGCGATATCTGCTAGAGTTGCATATCGTGGCACAAGTATTAGGTGAGATTTATTCACAGGTTCAGCAATCACATAAGGCGTTTGCCTTGTATTCTTATGCTGGCGAACCAATTCAGGCACACGAAACTTGAGATATTGCTCCAATCGTTCAACAGTAGCGCATCGACCTTGAATTCCTAACCCTTCTAGTAATGCAGTAGTAAAAGCACCTTGTTGTAAAGCTTCAATTTCATAAGAATATTGCTGGGGAATACAAGAAAAAATGCTGATAACTCCTTGTTGACGTGCTTCTTCTGCGGTTTGTCGCCCAATTCCTTCACCTGTTTTTTTACCTTCATTGCGACAAGCATCCAGAATCAAGACAACATTATCAGCACCGCAGCGACGCAGACGTTCACTCACAAAGTTAATCGCAATTGCCGTGTTTTCAATATCCTCTGGATCGCCATCACAGGGCATGAGATAATCACGGTCAGCGTATCTTATCCCATGCCCACTGAAGAAAAACCAGAAATTATCTCCTGCTCCCATAAAGGAATTGTCAAATAACTGCCGCAAGACTCGCAGCAAGTTAGTGCGAGTTGGGCGAGTCGATTTTCCAGCAAGTTCAGGAGAGTCATCGGAAAAGAAGAATATCCGCTCAAATCCGGCTTCATTGCCCAGAAACTCCTGCATTAACTGTGCATCCCGCTTGGCATAGTTTAGCGGTTGCAGATAATCATAGTGGTTAATTCCGATCGCGATCGCCCAATTTTTTGCCATCTCACCCTGGTTCTTGGCGCTTAAACTTCAGCTTAATCGCTCCTTTACTCCCAGCTTTGACACCACTGCCAATTAATTTAACTTCCCCATCTGCACTAATTTCTACCGATAACTCAATTTCATCTAGCTGCATCTTGGAGTTGACTTTTGCTTGCTGTTCAGCTTGACTAAATAAACTTGTCACTAATTTAAGAAAGTGACTCATATTTTGCTCTAATGTTTGAGCGCTAACCTTAACGGCATCTCCTACCCCTTTGCTACCAGTGCTTTCCCTGATAGTTTCGTCTCCCCAACTGCGTGTATTAGTACTCACGCCTTTAGCACCATCAGGAATCGATATTTGCGGCACTTCATCCGTCACAATCCAAATGCCGTCGTTTTGGGGTGTTTCTGACATATTACTTTAAATATTTAGATTAAATTGTCCCACAAATATAAATACAACGGTAGAGATAGCGATTCCGATTACTAAGAAATCTCACTGAGCATTTTAGCGATCGCACTCAAATTATCTCAGATTGGGTGCGATGTCTACGACGGGCTTTGCCTACGCTTTCCCTAAATAGTCCAATCAAAAATCTAAATATCTGTAATCCAGTCTTAAGTACAATTATTTGATAACTTTCAGTATCTTTACAACCCCATGATCAAACCCGCCGATGTCAGCACCAAACGCTTAATTAGCCTTGCACCTGATAACTGGGTAAAATGGGTAACGCAAATTCCTGATATTGTTGCTGGCGAAATTCTCAACTCAGAATTTCAGTGGATAAGTCGAGAAAGTGATGTTTTAATCCGTGTCGAAAGTCCCCAGTATGGAAAATTTCTCGTTCTTAACGAATTACAACTGCGCTATAAACCAGAAATGCCGCGCAGGATGCGTGCCTACGCAGCACTCGCAGAAGAAAAATATAATTTGCCAACGTATCCAGTACTAATTAATATCCTCAAGGCAAGTGATGCTGAAATACCTACAAGTTACGCATTAAATATTGCTGGGTTACGTGCTATTCAAGATTACCGTGTCATTAACCTGTGGGAAGTTGATGTAAACATTGCCTTTACACAACCATTACCATCACTACTTCCATTTGTACCTATCCTCAAAGGAGGTGATAACGAGTCTACGATTCGGGACGCATTGCGAATATTACGTGCAGATGAACAATTGAATCAACTAGAAACAGTATTAGGATTTTTTGCTACCTTTGTATTAGATAGTGCAATAGTTCAACAAATTCTGAGGTGGGATATGGCACTTTTAGAGCAGTCGCCTTGGTATCAAGAAATTTTTAGCAAAGGGGAAGAACGAGGAGAAGCACGCGGAGAACTGCGAGGAAGAAAAGAAGAGTTATATTCAGGAATTGAATTAGCATTAGAAATTAAGTTTGGCAATCAAGGTTTAGAATTGATGCCGATAATCTCTCAAATTACGGATTTACAGAAATTAAAAACAATTCAACAGGCAATTAAAACTGTAAATACAGCTAATGAATTACAGCAAATTGTGTCAACTGACGTTATATAAAAACACCAAAAACATAACCCCTCTCCGCCACCGGAAAGGGGTTAATCACTGCCGAAACCACTATCTTGTACAGACGCGATTCATCGCGTCTCTAGTCAGCAATCTCTAATAAGCGTCTTGCAACTCGTAGAAATCAGGCGAGATGTAATCCTTCCGCAAAGGCCAACCTACCCAATCTTCCGGCATCAAAAGCCGCTTGAGATTTGGGTGTCCTTCGTAGATAATGCCGTACATATCGTAAGACTCGCGCTCTTGCCAATCTGCGGTTTTCCAAATCCAGTACACAGAAGGCACTACAGGATTTTCCCGTGGTAAGAACACCTTAACTCGAACTTCTTCGGGGCGATCGCTATTATCACCGACTTTAATCAAGTGATACATACTCACCAATTCTTGTCCTGGGCCAAGGTCAATACCACCTTGACACTGGAGATAATTAAACCCATAAGCATAAAGGGCTGTAGCGGTGGGAAGCAAGAAATCTGCCGGCACCTTAATTATCTCTACACCATTCTTATCTGGTGCTAAAAACTCATGGTCAAAACCATTTTCCGTTAACCATTGGGAAACTTTACCCGCTTGTACCAATGCCTCTTCTTTCGCTGCTGGTACTGGTTTAGATTCTTCTTCAGCCACGGGTTTGTTCCTCCTTTTGCGCCTTTTCTGTCAGCAGTGCAGGTGGTATTGGCATACCAATCGCTTCTGCCAATTCCTTCGGTGGTGCAGAGCGAGTTGCTGACTGCAAATACTTACCAGTTAAGATTTCTTCTACTGGCTTCAAATTATGAGTCGTGCTGTAATAGCGGTGAGTTTGCTTAATTTTATCCCGCTCTTGCATCGACTCATTGGAGATTTTCTTCCGCAGCTTAATGATTGCGTCAATAATTGCTTCGGGACGGGGAGGACAACCAGGTAAGTACACATCCACAGGAATCAGTTTATCGACTCCGCGCACGGCTGTAGGGGAATCAACGCTGAACATCCCGCCAGTAATTGTGCAAGCACCCATCGCAATTACATACTTTGGTTCTGGCATTTGTTCATAAAGACGCACCAGTTGCGGAGCCATCTTCATCGTAATAGTCCCTGCCGTAATAATTAAATCGGCTTGGCGGGGGCTAGAACGGGGAATTAGTCCAAAACGATCAAAGTCAAATCGGGAACCAATTAAAGCTGCAAACTCAATAAAGCAGCAAGCAGTACCAAATAACAACGGCCACAAACTAGAAAGCCGCGCCCAGTCGTAGAGGTCATCAACCGTCGTCAAAATGACGTTTTCTGAAAGGTCTTGAGTGACATTGGTACGCTCAATGGGGTTGATGATTCGTTCTTTACCCTGGGTTGTTAAGTTAGAATTCAAGACCATTCCAAAGCTCCTTTACGCCATGCGTAAACTAAAGCGACTACAAGAATTGCAATAAAGACTAGCGCTTCAATAAAAGCCAATAGCCCCAAACGGTGGAAAGCTACCGCCCAAGGATACAAGAAAACAGTCTCCACATCAAAGACGACGAAGACCAGAGCAAACATGTAGTAGCGAATGTTGAACTGAATCCAGGCTCCCCCGATAGGTTCCATACCAGATTCATAAGTGGTGCGACGTTCTGGGGCGTAACCACTGGGTCGTAGGAGCTTGGAAGCTGAGAGCGCTAAGGCAGGTACTAGGCTACAGATGATGAAAAAGCCTAGAAGGTACTCGTAACCGCTGAGGACAAACACAATGAGTATCTACCGCTTATGGAGTATTTTAAGTAGTGAGTTTTGAGTGCTGAGTGCTGAGTGCTGAGTGCTGAGTGCTGAGTGCTGAGTAGGGAATCTCACTCCTTTACTCAGAACTTTCGGAACTCGGAACTGTTTTACTCAACGCCCAATCCCTTAACTGCGTAACTTTCTTTTACATTATATCTGTTTGGTTTTTCTGAAATCTGGGAAACAGACGGACTTCAAGTATTTGATTCACTTTTGCTAGTGATAGAAAAGTCTAACAATTATGTCATAATTTTTAACGTATATTTAAGATTTCTTCTCTGCGAGGCCTTAGCCATGAGCGAACCAGCTGTTGAGACTCCGGTGTTAGACCGCTACGAGTGTCGCGCCTGCGGTTATGTTTACGAACCTGAGAAGGGAGATGACAAGCATGATATTCCTTCCGGGACACTCTTTGCAGAACTCCCTATAAATTGGCGCTGTCCAGTTTGTTCTGCTAAAAAGACCGCTTTTGCTAACATCGGCCCTGCCGGTACTGCATCCGGCTTTAAAGAAAATCTCGGTTATGGTTTGGGTGTTAACAACCTAACGCCAACCCAAAAGAATATCCTAATTTTTGGTGCTTTGGCTCTTGGGTTCTTGTTTTTTATCAGTCTTTACGGCTTACAATGACAGCCTTTAAGCAATTCCAAATAACGCTCTCTACCAAAGGCTTTACACTGCGCTAACAAAATTCAAAATGAAAAAGCCAGGACTTTACAGCATCCTGGCTGCCAACTTCTACAAAAATTTAGAAATAACTAAGAAATACTGATGCATTCAATTGTGAAAGGTTGGCAACGAATATTTGCCTTGTTAATAGTAGTCGTGATGTGCATAGGCTGTAGCCAAGTTCCCTCTGTTAGCTACAACCCTTGGAAAGTAATTTCTGTGCCAACAGACTCGAATTTATTGGATATTGCCTTTACTGATAACCTTGAGCATGGCTACTTAGTCGGTAGCAATGCCACCCTATTGGAAACTAATGACGGTGGTAATACCTGGAAACCAATAACACTGCAACTGGATGAGCAGAAGTATCGCTTTGACTCAGTAAGTTTTGCAGGCAAAGAAGGCTGGATTGCCGGAGAGCCTGGACTGTTACTACACACTACCGATGAAGGTGCTTCTTGGTCGCGTATCCCCCTGAGCGAAAAGTTACCAGGTAGTCCGATCGCAGTTAAGGCACTGGCAGATAATACAGCTGAAATGGCTACTAATGTCGGAGCCATATATAAGACCACAGACGGCGGTAAAAACTGGAAAGCCCAGGTGGAATCAGCAGTGGGTGTAGTACGTAACTTGGAACGTTCTGCTGATGGTAAATATATTGCGGTTTCTGCTAAGGGTAGTTTCTACTCGACTTGGGAACCAGGGCAAGATGCTTGGGTACCTCATAACCGCAATAGTTCTCGGCGGTTAGAAAACATGGGTTTTACGGAGAATGGGCAATTGTGGTTGCTAGCTAGAGGAGGTCAAGTTCAGTTTAGCGATCCAACTAAACCTGAAGAATGGCAAAAGGCACAATATCCAGAGTTATCGACCAGTTGGGGTTTACTGGATTTGGCATATCGTACACCCAATGAAATTTGGGTAGGTGGCGGTAGCGGTAATTTGCTACGCAGTGCCGACGGTGGCAAAACCTGGGAAAAAGACCGTGACATAGAAGAAGTTGCGGCTAATTTGTACAAGATTGTGTTCTTAGAGCCAGAGCGGGGATTTATAATTGGCGATCGCGGCGTTTTACTCAAATATCTACCAAACCCTGAAACAACTTCCCCAGAGGCGGCTTAGGTTTAGTGAGGCAGAGGAGCAGGGGAGCAGGGGAGCAGGGGAGGCAGGGGAAGAATGCTTAATGCCCAATGCCCCATACCTAATTTCTGAGAAGAACGTTGCAACTTGTAACTCTTTCTTAACTTTGTAGGATAATAAACTCAATAACACTCTATGTATAAGGTAGGGATCTAAATGTCAGGTACCACTGGAGAACGTCCGTTTTCGGACATTATTACTAGCGTTCGTTACTGGGTAATTCACAGCATCACCATCCCGGCATTATTTATTGCTGGTTGGCTATTTGTTAGCACCGGACTGGCTTATGATGCTTTTGGTACACCCCGTCCCAACGAGTATTTCACACCAGCGCGGCAGGAAGTGCCCATTGTGAAGAACCGTTTTGAAGCTAAAAAACAAGTTGAAGAATTTATTGGAAAGTAGTTTGAGATCATGACTAGCGGAAACAACATCAATCAACCAGTTACCTATCCAATTTTTACCGTTAGATGGCTGGCAGTACACACTTTAGGTGTACCAACTGTATTCTTTTTGGGCGCGATCGCCGCAATGCAATTTATTCAACGTTAGGAGCAACTATGGCAGAAAGATCGCCCAATCCCAATAATCAGCCGGTTGAATTAAACCGGACTTCGCTATACCTGGGACTACTACTAGTTTTCGTTCTGGGGATTCTGTTTTCCAGTTACTTCTTTAACTAATTGGAACTACTTGTTGTTAGTCTTTGTTTATTGAACGTGTGTTGATTTGTTGTTAAGGGAGGAGAGAAGCTGTGTCTGGAAGTGGGAGAATTCCCCTGTGGGTCGTCGCTACGATCGCAGGTTTAGGTATAATTACAGTCTTGGGCATTTTCTTTTATGGTGCCTACGCCGGACTCGGTTCTTCGATTTAACATTAGTTAGTTTGAACCGAATACTATAAGTTAGAACTTTCTAGCATTTGTTGAGAAATCAACGTTAAAAAAACCGCCTGTCTCTATGAGATGGGCGGTATTAATTTTGGTCATTTGTCATTTGTCCTTTGTTTTTTGCAAATGACTAATGATATCATGTCCGCTTGATTGCTTATTAAACCCGAAGAACCGCACTCCGCCAAAGCTGTGCTTTGTCTCCCCTCCCCGCAGGCGGGGAGGGGGTTGGGGGTGGGGTTATTTTATTATGGGTAATTTGGCGGACATGATATGACTAATCACTACATCAGTATCAGTTGATATCGCTGATATCATCGCTTTCAATGTATAAAAACAGAAACGCGAAGATCGCTCCTGGCAAAACCCAACCAATTATGGGCACGAAGATAGCAGACAAGTACGAAGTACTAGCCAAGACAGTAGG
Organism: Nostoc sp. EspVER01; assembly: GCF_034530635.1. NCBI lineage: Bacteria > Bacillati > Cyanobacteriota > Cyanophyceae > Nostocales > Nostocaceae > Nostoc > Nostoc sp. EspVER01. The sequence goes on along the minus strand of NZ_JAVRCS010000024.1, from coordinate 65,606 downwards.
TAAAAAAGAAGTTGCCATAGTAAAGGTTCCTATGAAATCACACTACAATTCAAGATGAGCTTACTGCAATTCCTGCCAAATTTTTGAAATTCTTTCATATTTTTAACACAGGGAGATGGGGAGCAGGGGAGCAGGGGAGCAGGGGAGAGTTCAAATACCAAGTTCTTTCTCCTCTGCCCCTCTGCACCTCTGCCCCCCTGCACCTCTGCCTCTTGTGCCCAATACCCAATACCCCTCATACCTGAGTTACATACCCAGGAGTTCATCTAGTTGCAAGCTTGGCAAGTCTGGAGGAATCACGGTTCGCACTATTGTGACTTTGTGACTCTCCTGTTGGGTTGTTAGATCGAGTGCGATCGCTCCTAAGCGAATTTCCAAACAGCCAAAGGGAATGTTTAATTGTGTCATCACTTCCAAATCTCCTGATGCATTAGGAAGTAAATTTGTCAATAAATGGGGGCCATCTAGTAAGTAGCGAGTTTGATAATCTTCAAGCCATAACTTGACAACAACTTGCAGAGGTACTTCTGGCAGTACTACGCGCACTATGATAGACTTGCCAGCAATTAATTCGCCTTCTGGTACATACAAATGTGGAGTTGGCAAAGGCTCAGTGGCTGCCGCAATTATAGGTAAGGAAGAAGATGAATATAACAGTGGTTGCTCCTTTTCTTCAAAGGTGTAACTTCCAGTTGTATCGCCTTCCAGTTCGCTATCTGTATCATCTACAACGATTTCTTGCGCCAACCAAGCTGACGCTATATTTATTTTTATTGGAGGGGGAGGGGGCGGTACTTGTGTTAACAGAGCCGATGAGATTGTTGGTTCTTCTAGTAATTTTTCTATTTCCGTATCTTCTCCAATCCCTAGTTCCATTTCCTGCGCTGTGTCTATATCTTCCCTAAAGTTCTCCAGTTCAGGAGCCAACTCTTCACCTTCTTCCCATGTCTCTTGTCCCTGGCGCGTTTCAGTCAGGAGAAGTTGTGAACTGCTCAAACCTTCGTTCAGATTATTCTCTGGGTTGGCATCTAGGTCTAACAGCAAGTTAACATCAACATTCGCATTATTCGCATTTTCTGCACTAGGAGGAAGGGGTATCTGCTGTGGTGGAACATAGTTATTGTCATCTTGAGGTTGCAGATCGTTAATAGATTCAGGCAAAGAGTATCCTTGGCTCTGCATCCACTTCCTGAGCAGAGGAGATGAATAAAGGTTTCCTGTTGTAATTAATTGTGCATTTTGGGTGGCTACTACTTCAGCAATAGATTCTTCCTGGAATTGTGCGTTTTGCGAGGCTATTACTTCAGAAACAGATTCTTCCTGGAATTGTAAATTTTGTGGGGCTTCGCCTTCAGCAACAGATTCTTCCTGGAATTGTGCATCACCTACTACTAATTCAGGTATATTTTCATCTTCAGCCACACCTGCGTCCAACTTTGGCAAGTCTTCAGCCGCTTGAACTTCTAATGCATCTGGAGGAACATTGTTTTTTACTTTTTCTTCAGCATCATCTAGCGAAGCTTGTAGCCGTTTCAAGTATGGCAAAGTAGTCTCAAGTATTGGCATTCGACGTTGCTTGATGACCAACTGCTCTAAGTTGATGGCGGCTATAGTAGCATCCTTTTCTACAAGCTCCTCCGGTGTCTGTAGTTCTGCGACAACATCTGAGGGGATGTTGGCATCACTTTGAATAGGGGGCAGTTTTGGTAATTGAGGCAACGAAATACTTGAATTCTTGAACTTAGATGTCCGCAGGTTGGCTTCTCGCAGAACTTGCAGGTTAATTTGCGCTGGTAAAGGTGTGTTTGGAGATAGATGAACTATCTGAGACTGGTCTGTTTTTGGAGTCTTGACCAGATTTAATAGTTTCAAATCGAGCCTAACAGGTGTCTCTGTTTCTGTGAAAGCAGCAGATGAGTCCGATGTTGCTATGAGGTCATTTAAATATGTACTGGATTTTGCTGCGGCTGTGATTGCCAGTAATTCTGTTACATCTGCTGTAATGGTGAAGGACTGGGTGGCTAACGGCATGACTTCACCGCCATCGGCGAATTTACCATACAAACTGATATCTGCCAAAATTAGCTTGGATTCACAATCAGCAGGAATATCAATTGAGGTATTGATGCTAAAGGGCAACTCCTTATCTGATAAGGGTTGCCGTACTTTGGTCAAGATTTTCAAGTTTTTGGGCGATCGCAGTTCAATTTCTAGTTCAAGCGCCCGCAAGCTTTTTGAAGATGATGTTTCATCCCAATCTAGATTTGTCTTTTCTTGGAATTCTATGTACCCGTTGATTATAAGAGCTTGTCCCCAACGAGCAATATAATTATCCTGACTTAAAGTTAGCAGTAATGGTGGCGGTAGTTGTGTTGCCGAAGAATCTGTAACCTTTTCATCTTTGGGCAACAGTTCAGAGGTGGGTAAAGCTAAATCTATTAAATTTTGTAAAATATGCTCTGCCGTCTCTCCTTTGAGCCATACAGGACTTACAGGCTGATCGATAACTATATCTTCATCTTCTTCCGTTTCATCTAGTGCAACAGTGGTAACAAGGTTGCCATCTGTAGTAATTGCCAGTTCTTCAGAAACTGCGATCGCATTATCTAGCTCAATTACAGCTTCTGCTGGGGCATTAGATTCCAAGTTCTCTTCATCTGGCGCAACAGTGAGGTTGCCATCTGTAGTAATTGCCAGTTCTTCAGAAACTGCGATCGCATTATCTAGCTCAATTACAGTTTCTGGTGGGACATGAGATTCCAGGTTTTCTTCATCTGGCGCAACAGTGAGGTTGCCATCTGTAGTAATTGCCAGTCCTTCAGAAACTGCGATCGCATTATCTAGCTCAATTACAGTTTCTGGTGGGACATGAGATTCCAGGTTTTCTTCATCTGGCGCAACAGTGAGGTTGCCATCTGTAGTAATTGCCAGTCCTTCAGAAACTGCGATCGCTTTCTCAAACGTAAATAACGTAATTGCCGTTTCTGCTGGGGCATTAGATTCCAAGTTTTCAGAAACAGTATCTAGGCGATCGTTGGGTGAACTCGATCCTAAATTTTTCCTCGGCTCTCTCTCTGCTAACAGCGAGAAGACTTGAACTTGCACGCTGTATTGCCAAGATTTACCGAGCAAATCCGACATCAAATCGCCGGAACACCGCAACTCCCAAACTCCCGGTTGGAAGTAAGTAAAAGGAATTACCGCCATTATGCCTTCTGAATTAGTGCGACGCGATCGCTTGAAAATTCGCCGCGTTGGTTGAACTTCCTCAGTTGAAGAGTGAGTTACCCGCACTTCCACGTCTGTATTAAGAAGGTTAGAACGAGCCAAAACTCTATACTGTCCTTCCAAAATTTCCAAATTTGGCGATTCTAGGATATGCCACGAGCGAGCGCCTTGTTTCTGTATCAGAAATTGCCAGTGTTCCATTGTAAGTGATGCCCAGACCGACGAGCCGCTGAGTAATATTGTGTATTAACTTGCTTGCAAGTTTACCTCAGTATTTTAGAAATGCCTCACTTAAATGGCTATCAAGTTAACTCAATTTTACTGACTTGACTTCCCACCCTTTAACTACTCACCTCAAGGGAATTTCAATAAGTCGCCGTGTTGCTTGTGTGTAAAGCTTTTGTTGTTTTCTGAATATTAAGTTTGACACATCCTAGTGCTAAATTAACAGGGATGCAATGGATACCGTTAGTTGTCTTTGCTCAACTTAGTGCAACAAATTTTGTATTATTTTTTACTAAGATTTCCATTTTGCAATAGACACAACGTACAATAAATTTAAATTCACTTGAGAATTGTTATTGAATTGTAATTGCCCACATTTTTGCTACAAAGAGGTAGGATGTGGCTCTTAAGTGTTCTCTGCGATCGCCCAAGTTAGGCGCAAAGCCCATCGCAAATCACAACACTTAACCACGCAAAACGCATCCAATCTATCTGAAGTGGCTCTTTAAACCGCTACAAAACACGTCTTCCCCTGAATCAAATGTGGGTTGACAATGAGGATTTACAGGAGGGATTCGATGCTAGTCATTTTAATGGACGAGCAAATCCTTGCCCCTGAGCAAGTTTGCCAGTCTTGTTTACTCGCTGACGGGAGCGGTCAACCCCGTTGGCGTGGGGGTCGACTGCGCTGTGGTCAAGCCATTCGCAAACTTACTCAACAGCAGCCAGACCAGTATGAGTGCATGATGGGCTTTCGCATCGCCCATATAGAATAGTTGAATTTCTCAGCAAGACCTGCAACTGCGTTATCCTAAGCTCAAGTAACTATTAAAATTTAACCACAGGAGAACGCATAATGTCTTGGCGCGGGTCTACAACAGTTTCAGATCGGATTTTTGCTTCCTTACCTTATTTGCTTCCTCTAATTGAAGTTTTTGTATTTGGTAGATATTTGCTCTCAGAGTTTCCACCATTACAACTACTGTTTCTACCGCTTCTGCCATTGTTAAGAATTTACTACGGCGTGCGTTATGCAGGAATGATTATTTTCTTTGCTTTATTTTTGCTGGTAGTAAGAAACGAAAAAATCAGTCACTTTATTCGTTTCAACACTATGCAAGCAATCCTTTTGGACATCATTATCTTTTTGTTTAGCATTCTAACTGATGTTGTGGGACTAGTTCCCTCCGGTGGTTTTGCCATCCAAACCCTATCCACAACCATTTTTATCGGCATAGTGGGAGCAGTCGCATATTCAGTCATCCAGTCTGTGAGTGGACGTTATGCAGAAATTCCAGCGATTTCCGATGCAGTGTATATGCAAGTGCGTTAGAAGTTAACGGGTTGCTACGGTGTTTTCCAGGCGCCCGATACCTTCAATTTCTACGCGGACGCGATCGCCTGGATGCAAAGCACTTACACCCTCCGGCGTACCTGTAAGCACCAAATCACCAGGGAGTAGCGTCATCACCTGACTGATATAGGAAACTAAAACATCGGGGGAAAATACCATCTGATCGATACAGGCAGATTGGACTGGATTAGCGTCGTCATTTACAAAAGTCTGCAATCTTGCTCCTGGATTTAATTCTCGGACAATCCAAGGCCCCAAGGGACAGAAAGTATCAAAACCTTTGGCTCGCGTCCATTGACCATCCTGTTTTTGTAAATCCCGCGCTGTTACGTCATTGGCGATGGTGTAGCCCCAAATTTTGGTTTGAGCTACCTCTGGCGTACATTCAAAGGCATAATCGCCAATCACTAAAGCTAACTCTCCTTCGTAGTCAACTCTATGTGACTGGGGAGGATACTTAATTTCCCTTTCCGATGGAATGATCGACGTAGGTGGCTTAAGAAAGATTAGTGGCTCAGAAGGTACTGGAGTTCCCATTTCGGCTGCATGATCTGCATAATTCTTACCCACTGCCACAATTTTTGAGGGAGCGCAGGGAGCCAGAATTTGGTAATTTTCTGGTGTCAAAGTTAAATCAGTGGGTTGTCCATGTAACCAGGGTGGAGCATCTAGCACCTGCACATTCAGGGATAGCTGTAGTAACCCATAGTAAATCTGTCCTTCTGGATTTTGAATTCGCACGTAGCGCTGCGCCATAATCTTGATGAATATCCTTCTGCGATTAGAAACTGTGAGCCGATAGCAATCGTCAGTTAGCTGTTTAGCGAACCGATTGAGCCTTGAGCAAAAAAGCGATCGCTATAAGATGTCCTTAAAGAAAGATACCCCTTAGCATAGATATTGTGAAAGAAATATCGGGGTTGCCTCCTAACCTAGTTTTCATTAGGGACATCCAAAAAATCTAAACTTTGGCGATTTGGCTAATGAAACAAAATTGAAAACTGGTAAGATTATAGTTCCTTGTTGCTTCAGATGTTGATTAATACTGGCATTTTAAATAAAAGTCAGGTATAAATTAATATCGGCAGCCACTTTTGTCCATGAGGAAACTGAAAAATATGACTACAAATTACGAAACAATGTACATCCTCCGTCCTGACCTCGGAGAGGAACAGGTAGAGCAAGCGGTTACAAAATATCAGAATTTGCTTCGCGATCAAGGCGCCCAGGAGATCCAAATTCAAAATCGTGGTAAGCGCCGTCTGGCTTACGAAATCAAAAAACACCGGGATGGCATTTACATCCAATTAAACTACAGTGCGCCTGCAACTGCGATCGCTCCTTTTGAACGCGCCATGCGTCTGAGTGAAGAAGTAATTCGCTATTTGACAATTAAGCAGGACATTGAAGAAGAAAAACCCCCTAAAGAGGAAAAAGAAAAGCCCACTAAAGTAGCTGCACCTGCACCTGCAACTGCAACAGTTTAGGAAATGAGGAGATGAGGGAGATGAGGGAGAAATAATTAATCCCTAATCCCCAATTCCCGATCCCTATTCAATAAAATTTTGTCTTTTTCTTTTTTCGTGACTTGTTTGGGAATGCTAAATTAACAAATACTTGCCAAAGGTAGTACTCCCGCAGTTATACCTAAGAGTGGACAAGATTCTGAATGGGAGCTTTAAGCTACTGTGAGCCAATCTGATACACCTAATATTCAAGTTCTCTCGACGGAAGTATCGCAGCTACGCCAGGAGTTGCAACTTCGCGATCAATTAGTGCAACAACTTTCTCAAGAACTCTTCCGGCTGGTAAAGGGTAACACTAGTTTTATGCCTCAGCAGCCGGAATTTGAGCGCGATCTGACCCAGTTACACGCTTTACAAGAACAACTGCAAGCTGTAGAACAGCAGGTGGCATTTTACCAAGAGCAAATTACAACTCGTGACTCCGAAATTTATCAATTGCGACAGTCAGTTCAAGAACTTACCGATCGCACTCGGATGTTGGAGCAAGTAGTACAAGAGTTGCCTCAAATTTACCGTCGGAAGTTTGAGGAGCGGATGACGCCAGTGAGAGAAAAGGTAGCAACGCTACAACGGGAAAACCGCCAACTGCAAGCAGAACTGCAAAGTGTGAGTTACCGTTTAGCACTCAAAACTCGCAATGCTAGTCACAGCGGTATTGATTTACCAAATTTTCCCCGCCCAGCATCCGAACAAACTAATATTTCAACTCCCCAGAATGCCTAAAGTTACCATTATGGTGGAATCTAAGAGGTAAGAAATTGGTGTATCGAAGCATCTTGGAGGCATCCAAGTAGTAGATCGAGGCAAAAATAACTATAGAGTTAGAAATAACGTCAAAGCTCATATTCTAACCTTTCTTACCTCCTGCTTCCTTTCACTAGTTACGCCGTATATAAAACAATTAGCTTAGAGTAATTTGAAAAACCCTGTCTTTAAAAGGCTGGGGAGTATCACAAACAGTTGCATTTGCTTTGACCAATTTTAGTCATTTCTGAACTTGACTGCTTTAGGTAGATGATTATCCAATAAGCAGATTCATTCATCTGTAATTTATACTGCCTAGCTCAAAGCCATGAGTTTCCCTCAACATTCTTCTCTAGACAATAAAGAATATCAGCCTGCTAGCACCAGACTGTTATCTTAAGAGAATGTGAAAAAATGCAAATATTGCTTGACTCCGCCATCCTTCTATAGGTAGATTTATTAGTTAGTCTGCTAGCACCAGACTGTTATCTTTGACGGTGGTAAAAATATCTTGGTAAGTGTGAAAAATTTCAAACACTGTATCGAGTTGGGTAAGTTCCAAAATCAACCGTACAGGAGCTTGTACATTGCATAGAACCAAGCGGCAACCACTCTGACGTGCAGCTTTTAAGCCTTTTACTAAAGGAACTAACCCAGAACTGTCCATGAAGTTAACTTCTGCTAGGTCGATAACCCAGAGTTGATAAGCTTGAGGGACTACTCCAGCCATCTGTTCGCTCAAAGCCTTACCGCCTTCCAAATCTATGCTTCCTTGGGGTTTAAACAAAATCACTTGAAGTTCTTGTGTGAAAGCCATGAATTTAACAGGGTAATTGGAACACTTGACAAAAAATTGAAAAAGACATCAATACTTACTTCTTCTCTTTCAACGGTGAAATGACCTTTTACCCAGATATTTGGGCAATTGCAGTCCTACAGTTGAGAGAGATTATTTCAGTATTCATGTCGTATAATTTGTGATAACTTTCATCAATATAGGCATAAGCGCCTAACAATTTCGGTATCAACCGTATCTTTTACAAGATTTTCACAATTTAAACGGATATTTATAAATTTTCTATAAATTTTTTAATCTTTTTTCAATAAATTATGAACATGTGGTAAAAATTCCAAAAATATTCAAAAGTTAATAGCTACCATAGAATAAAAGCTATGGATTATTCAGTATTAAACTAATGACTTAATGACTCTATGTATTAGTTTGATTGACACCCCACCCAAAAACAAGCAAAGATATAGTAAAAGTAAAAATTTGTAAAGACGGCGGTGCGGAATGTCTTTAGAGCTGATTTCACTAGAAAATATCCAGGAAGTTGCTCATAATTACGGGTATTGGGCAATTTTTTTCGGAATTTTGCTAGAAAATTTAGGCATTCCCCTTCCTGGTGAAACCGTGACCTTAGTAGGCGGGTTTTTAGCTGGCAGCGATGAACTAAATTTCTGGCTGGTTCTCGGTGACGCAATCATGGGTGCTGTCATTGGTGGCATTTGTGGCTATTGGATTGGTAGAGTTAGTGGTTGGGCTTTTCTGGTAAAAGTTGGCAGCATATTTCGGATTTCTGAAGTGCGGCTGCTGAGTATTAAAGATCAATTTAGTCAAAATGCTGCTAAAGGGGTGTTTTTTGGGCGTTTTTTGGCATTGTTACGAGTTTTTGCTGCACCACTAGCTGGTATAGCTGAAATGCCCTTTGGAAAATTCTTTTTATACAACTTGTTAGGAGCAGTTGCTTGGGCTAGTTTGATGGTGACATTAGCTTTTTTTGCAGGCAAAATTGTCTCTTTAGAACAATTGGTTGCTTGGGTGGGTCAATTTGCGATCGCAGCGTTACTAATCCTCGCTGCCTTAATTATTGTCCCCCTGTGGCTGGAATCTCGCCAGGTTAAAGGTGCAGCAGAAGAGTAGTCAAGCATAAACTAAGTGAAAAGTGAGGAGTGAGGAGTGAAGAGTAAAGTAAAAAGTGAATTTTTTTAACTTTTACTTTTGTATTTTGCTTTTTTAACTCTTAACTCCTAACTCCTAACTCTTAACCCCTAATCTGCTTTGACCAAATGCGAGTCGGTAGTCCCCAAACGTATATAAAGCCTTCAGCAGCTTTGTGGTCAAATTTGTCTTCAGCTCCGTAGGTTGCCAAATCGGGAGTGTAGAGGGAATTATCACTCGAACGCCCAACTATCGTAGAGTTGCCCTTGAAAAACTTCACTCGTACAGTTCCAGAAACTTGCTCTTGTGTCTTTTGAATAAAGGCATCGAGTGCAACTTTGAGCGGACTGTACCACAAACCGTTGTAAACAATTTGGCTGTAAGTTTCTTCAATCCCACGCTTGTAATGGGTAACGTCTGCCGTTAAAGTCAAGCTTTCTAAATCCCTATGTGCCTGAATTAGCACCAACATTGCGGGTGATTCGTAGATTTCCCGCGATTTGATCCCCACCAAACGGTTTTCAATCATATCGATCCGTCCGATGCCGTGATTTCCCACCGCCTGATTGAGTTCTTCAATTAGCTCAACTGGCTTTTTGGATATGCCGTTGAGGGTTGTGGGAATACCACCGTGGAAACCAATTTCGATGTACTCTGGCTCGTTGGGAGTGTGAGCGATCGCTTTGGTCATCTCATAAATTTCTTCTGGTGGCTCAAATGAGGGATCTTCGAGTAAACCAGCTTCAATGCTACGACCGAGCAAATTCTTGTCAATACTATAGGGAGAAGATTTTTTGACTGGTGAAGGAATACCAAATTTTTCCCCATAAGCGATCGTTTCCTCACGACTCATTCCCCATTCTCTGGCTGGTGCGAGGATCTTCAGGTTGGGGTTTAAGGCAGTGACAGAGACATCAAAGCGAACCTGATCGTTGCCCTTGCCAGTGCAACCGTGAGCGATCGCATCAGCACCATATTTTTCGGCTGTTTCTACTAATACCTTGGCAATTAGTGGACGAGCCAGGGCGGTTCCTAGAGGATAGCGATTTTCATAGAGAGCGTTGGCTTGAATTGCTCCAAAGGCGTAATCTTTAACGAAGCTGTCTTTGACATCCGCCACTAGGGATTCGCTTGCACCCGATTTCAGAGCTTTTTCTCTGATTGGCTCTAATTCATCTCCCTGACCTAAATCTGCTGCTAAGGTAATCACCTCTTCCACACCCCACTCCTGCTTGAGGTAGGGGATGCAAACTGAGGTATCCACTCCGCCAGAATATGCCAGGACAACCTTTTTGGCGCGACCCATTAATTTCTCCAGTTAGGACAACAAAGAATGAGTCATTATTATATCTAAACTAATCCATGTATATTTTATTCATGCAACAACCTATAGGAAGATTTAGGAGTTAAGAGTCAGAATTACAGTTTACTCTTAATCCAGTTCGGTTAAGCTCTAAGCAGTATTGAGTATACCTCTTGCAAAAATGTAAAATTTGCCAACCCTGTGGGATCTTGCTACATCCCCCAACCGCTTTTTCCAAAATTGAGAGCGGGGGAGCTAATTTCAAAGTCCCTCTCCCAAGCTTGGGAGAGGAATTTAGGATGAAAGCTCATTGATTCATGCAAAAAATCTAGTTAAAGAAAATTTTTCTACAGCTTGCTACACGCAGCATTGACTGTAGAAGAAGGCACGATTATAAATTAATACAGTTCAGATAATACCAAAACCCTCATGTAGAGACGCGATTTATCGCGTCTTGAAATACCAATATAGGAATCCGCTTTGATTCCTGAAATTATTTGCGTAGGGAGAGAACGGAGAACAGGAAAGAAGGAATAAAAGTATACTGAGTTTTTTTCAAAAATAAAATACGAGTCCTATAGCCCTTAGCTCAACCGTATTGGATTATAAATCGCAAAAGGATTAGGGCGAGTTTACCTAAGTAAACTCACCCTGATTTTTATTTAATATTAACTAAGTTTTGAAATGCTTGTACAAGCTAAGAGTAGAGTGTAGAGAAAATCTTACTGAGCTAAAATTGATATATTTAATGTTAATGAGATTGCCTTACACTTTGCAACTTTTCGTTCTTGCGCTTGCGTAGAAACATACCACCTACAGCCAGCATACCTAATGTAATACTAGGCTCAGGAACAGACTTGGGGTCAAAACCAGTAAATTTGTCAGTTCCTAGATGGAAAGAATGGTTGTCGCTTTCAAATCCACCACCACCTGTTTGAGTAATGACAATCTTGTTGAAAATATCGTTGCTACTATCTGAGTAGAAGTGAAGGTAGCCATTTCCTTCACCGCCATGCTGTGATGCACGAATTGGAGCAACTGGATTCACGTCCTCAGTTGTAAATGATTTGATTAGATTATCGCCATTGTAGAACGAAAAAACGTTACCAGAACTAATAGCTCCCCAGTCAATACCGAAATAATTGAGGGAACTTGCAAGGTTAATTGTGACATTATCGCCGTTGAAAACTGCCAAATACTTCCCATTATTGACCTCACCATTTGCCCCAGCAGGTGCCCATACATCTGACCTTACACTGCTGCTTCCACTGTTATTCTCAAATGAGTATTTAGCAAAACCAGTGGTTGGTGCTTGACCATTATTGAAGTTAACAGTTGTCGTACCAGGAAGTTGAGTAAACTCAGAAAAAGCACCTTGGTCAGTTTCTCCATTAGGGCCTGCAATGCCAGTGGTTATTTGGAAGGAAATAGCCTGGGCAGAACCTGCATAGATAAATGAGGAGATTGCAGATAAAGATAGAGCAGCGATACAAGCAATTTTTGTAAGAGACATAATTTTGAAATTCTGTATTTTTAATTGTTGAAAAGTTCGTTGTTCGACTTGGATTTATTATGTAGTGTCTTCTAGAAGAAACAATAGGATGAAACTACTGGATTTGTATTTATTGAAAAATTCCTAAATTTAGCCAATAATTTGCCCTGTTTTTGAACATAAATAAGTAGTTTCACTTGCCGGAAAAGTGGATATAATATCTGTTCTTTATCTGAATATAAAAAATGTAAAGTTAGCTAGTATATATCAAGAATTTGTATCTTTGGATGTTGTCTTGATTAAGGATAAATCAAGATAACAAACAAAACTATTTGAAATTCTTTGTTTGCTGATAAATAGAAATAGATTCGTGGTCATTGCTTTTGGTTTTGAGCTTCTTCCCTCGCTCTATTTACTTTTTCTTTTGTAGTCAACTATGCAACTTGAGTGTTTTGACATAGTTAGTAACATGAATTAAACTAAACTCTTGCAACCAACAAAAGAATCTCGATCGATGCATCCAACTGAAAAAGCTGTTGTCCCTACTCGCGTTATTGGTTTAATTAGTGGCACATCCGTAGATGGCATAGACGCTGCGTTGGTAGAGATTTCCGGCACAGAATTGGATCTCAAAGTTGAGTTGCTAGCCGGGGCAACATATCCTTATCCAGCCCAACTTAGAGAAAGAATATTAGCAGTTGGTGCAGGTGTTGCCATCTCAATGGCAGAATTAGCGGAAATAGATGATGCGATCGCTCAAGTCTTTGCCCAAGCCGCCCAAAATATTCAAATTGGTCATCAGCGCGCCACTCTCATTGGTTCCCACGGTCAAACGGTTTATCATCGACCACCCAAAGAGGGAGCAGGGGGAGCAGGGGAGCAGGGGAGTAGGGGAAGAGAAATGATCGCTACCCACGGGCTAAACCCTAGCTATCCGTTAACAGCACTGGGCAGTCCCTTGGGTTACAGTCTTCAACTAGGGCGGGGTGCATTAATTGCCCATCTTACGAACATTGCAACTGTGAGCAACTTCCGCGTTGCTGATATTGCTATTGGTGGTCATGGTGCGCCTCTCGTGCCCAGAGTCGATGCTTATTTACTCAGTCATCCCCAGGAGGGGCGTTGTATTCAAAACATTGGTGGTATTGGCAATGTTGCTTATATTCCGCCTCGGCATGGTGACTGGCTCTCAAAAATTCTTGGTTGGGATACTGGCCCAGGAAATAGTCTGTTGGATCTAGCGGTGGAGCATTTAAGCGGTGGTGCTAAAACTTATGATGAAGATGGCAATTGGGCAGCAAGTGGTACTCCTTGCCATCAATTAGTAGAACAATGGCTCAATCAAGACTACTTTCATCTACCGCCACCCAAATCTACTGGACGCGAATTATTTGGTGTGACTTACTTGCATCAGTGTTTAAAAGATGCTCAAGCATACCAACTCAATCCTGCTGACGTACTGGCAACTCTCACAGAACTTACAGCTGCTTCAATTTTTCATAGTTACCGCACTTTTTTGCCAGAAATGCCACAACGAGTACTATTATGTGGTGGTGGTAGTCGCAATCTCTATTTGAAACAAAGATTACAGTTGTTGTTGGCATCAATACCAGTTTCGACAACAGATGAAGTCGGCTTGAGTGCAGATTTTAAAGAAGCGATCGCCTTCGCGGTTTTAGCCTATTGGCGACATTTGGGTATTCCTGGCAACCTACCTACTGCCACAGGTGCAGCTCAAGAAGTACTTTTGGGAGAAATTCACCAAGGTCAGTCCTGAGTCAGGAACAATAAACAAGATAAAAAATTTCTTCATTCTTCACTCGCAACTCAGCACTCGTAACTTAGCACTGCTATAACTATAGTCTTGGCGGCACTTGAGCAAGACAGGGAATAAAAGGTGGCTCATACTTTTTTATTGGAACCAGGACGCTGGGCAATGGAAGGAAATTGGCTGGAACGTAATGGTATGCCAATCAGCGTCAAGGGTATGACCTTGGTCGCTTGGAATCGAGATAACTGGTTTACTATGGCCACAAAACTGATTTTCCCAGGTAGCGATCGCTCTGAAATCTCTCTGCAATATAAAGGGCGGTTGCATGATGGAGAGCGTCAGTATACTTTTCTACTACAACATAATATTTTGGGGCAGGTTGAAGGCGAAGGCTGGATTGGTCTGGATACTATCGTACAGCGTTACTGGGTACTAGGCGATCGTCAGCGTCGTAGTGGCTTTGAAACCCTACACCGGATTTCGCAAGATACATATTACCTTAGTAGTGGTATCTTGGCTGGTCATTTTTTAACTAACACAATGGAAGCTAGCCTAGAGCGTCAGTCAGCTTAAAAGCATTTCTGCCTCAACGCTTTGCTGCTCTTCTAAGCCAAAAACCGCCGTTCAAAAACTCTGGCAACGCACTGGTTTACCAACGCCTAATATCTCCTGCCCAACTTTAACCACTCATCGTTTATTCTCACCGACCGACTGAGTTGTATAGTAAAAAAGAAATGATCAAATTATGGTCAGGATTTTAGTATTTTACCTAACCATGTAGTCAGGAGTTCAGTTTCGTGAATCCCAAAGTCTCCGTTATTATCCCTGCTTACAATACTGAAACTTATATTGGGAAGGCAATAGAGTCAGCCTTAGAGCAAACACTCACTGACATTGAAGTTATCATAGTCGATGATGGCTCAAGTGATAAAACTGTAGAAGTCGCTAAAAGTTTCACCGATCAACGTCTCAAAGTGATAGTTAATCAGCAAAATCTTGGAGCGGCGGCGGCACGTAATCGCGCCTTCAGAGTAGCCCAAGGAGAATGGATTGCTGTACTTGATTCAGATGATTGGTATGCTCCCGAAAGATTGGAAAAGCTTGTATCTCTGGCAAATAAAACAAATGCAGACATGATTGCTGATGATGTTTTTTTTATCAAAGACGGTACAACATCTCCTTGGAGTACATTGATTCAAGAAAGTGGAGAACGTATAGATAAAATCTTCCAAATTGATATCGTTTATTTTGTAGAAACTGATGTCTTCGGTGAACCAGGATTGCATCTTGGTCTAAGCAAGCCTCTATTCAAACGAGAATTCTTGGTTAAACACGGCATTGAGTACGATGATGAAATTAGAATGGGTCAAGATTTTTGGCTTGATATGAAATGCTTAATTAAAGGAGCTAGGTTTTTTATTGAACCAAAACCCTATTATTTCTACCGTTCACGCCCTGGCTCTCTTGTATATCAAAGCCAACTACCACGTCTCAATCAATCTTGCAAAGCTGCTACCTATTTCATGCAACAAGACATTGTGAAAAAAAATCCTGCTCTAATGCGTGCTCTATCTTATAATCTCTCAGTCTATAAGAAAAATCTAGCTTATCTTCAAGTTGTAGAACCTATAAAACAAGGAAAATGGTTAACAGCATTCACACAAATTAGGAAATATCCGGGTTTCTTTTATGATTTTATGTCTCGACTTAATAGTATTGTCGAACGTCGAATTCAATACTATTTGATGAATAATAAATCAAGTTTTGATATATATCCTAACCAGCAGAAAAAACGAAAAACTATCACTTAGGATATTACACTTTTATAAATAAAAAATACGTCCTTACATAGTAAGAATTAGCTTGAAGGTTAAAAAGATTGTTAGGTAATCAGAAAATGTTTTAAAACTATTGGGCGAATATAATTCTCTATTACACAAACAAAGCCTACTTCCGTAGACTAATGCGAATTTAAAGGTTTGTTAACTTACAAAGGCAGGTAAGGTTTCGTGTAGCCAAACTAGTGCCGTCATCTTCGTCCCAATACAAAGCAACGTGTTGTAAAGAAGAGGAGATGCTAAGAGTGATAGCGCATTAGTCAAAATTGGGCAAACTAAAACTACACCACAATTTTTGAATGCACTTGTCCTCCCAAACATTTACAACCTGCTTTTGGAGTCGAATTTTCTATGTCAGACCCCAACATTGGTCGCTTACTCAGCAAACGCTACCAACTCCAAGAGTTAATCGGTACTGGAGCAATGGGTCGGGTTTATCGTGCTAAAGATACATTGTTGGGAGGTGTACCTGTTGCGGTTAAGTTTCTGGCTCTATCAATCCAAAATGAAAAGATGCGATTGCAAGACCGTTTTGAGCGAGAAGCAAAAACCTGTGCTTTACTAGGGCAAAAAAGTATCCATATTGTCCGAGTTATGGACTATGGCGTAGATGACAATAACACGCCGTTCTACGTCATGGAATACTTACAAGGACAAAGCCTGAACAATATTATTCGCAAGCAACGATTACCTTTACCAAGATTCCTCAGTATGGCGCGTCAACTCAGCCTGGGTTTACAGTGCGCCCATGATGGCATCCCGGTTGATGGCACTATTTGCCCAATTATCCATCGTGATGTCAAGCCAAGCAATATGCTGGTGATTCAAGATCCCAGTTTTGGAGAATTGGTCAAAGTTCTAGATTTTGGTATTGCTAAGTTATTACAGTCAGATGGCGACCATACAAAATTTTATTTGGGGACATTGGCTTATTCTTCTCCCGAACAGATGGAGGGTAAGGAATTAGACAACCGTGCTGATATTTATAGTTTGGGCGTCATGATGTTTGAGATGCTCACAGGCAAAATGCCACTGGTGGCACCAACTCACTCTTTTGGTGCGTGGTATAAAACACATCACTATCAAAAACCACGTTCTTTTGCTGAGGCTGCGCCTGGATTAGAACTACCAAAAGAAATTGAAAATTTGGTGATGAGTTGTCTAGCTAAAAAAGCAGGCGATCGCCCCCAAAGTATTACTGAAATCCTCAAAGTTTTAGCATCTTTAGAAAAGCCTGAGCATACACGCAAAATTCAGCAAGCCACCCATGCCCTAGTTCCCACTACTATAGCTAGCACCGAGCTTGAACAAAAGACCAAAGCCGATTTACGGGTATCCTGGTCAAACGATGAAATCGCTCGTGCCATTTCCTGGCCCAAAAATAAACCAATTGCCGATATTGTGTTTCCCCAGCCCATTCAGACCAATGGGGAGGTTTTACCAGCTTTGTGGGTGATGCTACCGCAAGAGGAAATTCAAAAACGCTTACTCTGTACGCGCTATAACCAATTTCTGTTCATCTCTATCCCCCATCCCATGCTGCTATGGATTACTGTCATCTACAATCGCAAGCATGGCGCTAAATGGTTGCCTTATTACCTCGATCTCAAAACCAGCCTTGGTCAAGAAATTGCTCGGTTACTACAGCAGACAGGTTACTACCGCCTTTTATTCTTTGCCCGAGAAGCACCAAATAGCTGTAACCACATCTTACTTTCCAGCGTCGCTTCTGCCCAGCGGCAACGACTGCAAGAGTGGGTCGCAATGAGCAATACGTTGATGTCCTCTGCCGACCCGCAAATTAGTAAGAGTTTGCTCAAAAACGAGTACGAAAAGATTAAGCCTCAAATTATAACAAAACTGGAAAGTATTGATACAGATTCTCCATACGATCTTTCCAGCTAGGCATAATTTCTTTATGTTACGTGTTTTATAGGTGGCCGCTCCAAGAATGTAACGTTTTATAAACAAAAGATATATAAAGATGTAACTTCTAGTTATATGTATAAAGAGTGAAATCACTAGCTGCTAAAGCAGTGGTATCCGAATTGTCTCTAAATCTTCCTGTGCAAATATTCCAGTGGATTATCAATTTATGCAGGTGTGATTCCCCTGCTAGAGGAAACAACAAAAAGTTTGGCTAAAGCAAACAAAGGATTTAGTCTGCAATGCTAAAGTTAGTCTAGACTGCAGCAGATATGCCGTAGACAATGTTTACTCATTCTTAGTTAATCTCGTAATATTGAACTTTTGCGTCATATCGTGGAATTACTTATCGAAGTTGACGCCCCGACATCCCCAGCTCTTTTCCTCCTTGGAACCAAGCAAGAGAAGGAGGTCGCCCACTGCGACATTAGAACGACTCTATGCCATAGTGGAACCTGAATCTAAGCCCCACTGATGCTTCAGAAGCTCTTGATAAGTTGCCTCGCGCACGACCATTTGCTCATAGAGCTTTACTAAAAAGTCTTTAGCTTGCTCGTGGCTCATACTTTGCACCTGAGTTGAAAATGAGCAGATGCTGAATTGCTGTTCCAAGGATAGTTTCATTGGTTGATTCATAATTACTCCGAAAAAACAACGCGTAAAGGTGATATCGCTCACAGAAGTCCAAATGGGATAATATTTGGACTTATATCTGTCCAACATTTGTTCCTCCGTATTACGAAAGATAACAATTGTTTGACAGATTGCCCACATCCAAAGTGTGGACTTTTTTCTGCTTTGATATCTTGCACCTAATCCTACTGATATACCACCCAAGTCAGCTGAACCATATTCCGGAAAATAAGCTCTATTTGGTCTTAGATAGGTATAACTACCTCCCTCATTCCTTCCTGCTTTGCACAAATATCTTTTAAAGAGAATATTTGGTGCTATGTAAAACCCGTCTTAGTCTTTGTGTTTAAAAAGCCTAAGATACTGTCTCCGCAAGGGTGGAAGAAGCTTCGGAGGAGGAAAATTGTAAGGAGGTTGGGGAATTAATGGTAATAAGCGTGAATTATAGTCGCTTTACCTTATTACGTGCAAGATGTCAATTTACCAATTTATACAAATTTAGGCTCTTTGGGTGATTTTAGAGGCTAAAAATATTTGTATCAAATTGTAAAAAGGAAAAATGCTCACGCTGAACAAATTACTGAGTATATTTACCAGATTTGTCCTTTGTCCTACCCTGCGGAAAGCCGCTGGCGCGTCTATGTCCTTAGTCATTTGTTTAAAGTTACTAAGCATCGACTAATGACTAATGACTATTTTCTTCAAGCGAGACGATGACAACTGTGATGTTATCGTGCCCTCCATGCTCTTTGGCAGCCTCAACAAGAGAGATGGCAGCTTTATCAAGCCAAGGACTATCTTGGAGGCAGTTAGCAATCTTCTGCTCGACAAGTTCTTCTGTAAGACCATCACTACATAAGAGCAAGCGATCGCCAACTTTTACATCTAGTGGTTGCACATCGATTTGATGCAAGTCTTCGCGCCCCAAACAGCGCGATAATACATGACGAAAAGGATGTAATCGTGCTTCATCTAAACTTATGTCACCAATTTTAATTGCTCGTGCTACCCAAGTGTGGTCTTCCGTTACCTGTTCCAAGTGCGACTCTCGGAAGCGATACAGCCGCGAATCGCCAACATGAGCGCACCAAGGCGACTCTGGAGAGCGAAAAATCACTGCTACAACAGTTGTCCCCATGTCGGCGCGTTCGGGATGATTTTGCTGATCTTGCAAAATCGCTTCATTGGCACCCCACAAAGCTTGCTCTAGTAATTCTTGAGAAGACTTAGAAGTTTCCCAATTTGCTACCAAATATGCCTGAATTTCTCCAGTAGCAATCCGACTTGCCTCTTCACCTCCAGCATGACCACCCATGCCATCGGCGACAACAAAAAACCGCCCTTCTGGGTCTATATAGTAAGCATCCTGATTATTAGAACGAATAAGTCCCGGATCGCTAAAACCCGTGAAATTAAGTTTCATAATTTTTTGCAACAATTAATACATACGATCGTAACGGTCGAGGCGTAAAAGTAATCGGATCATGATCGCTGAAAGCGCCGCTGCGATTAAACCAGGTAGCAGTGCCAACCATACATAATCCTTAACCACTAAAATAGTAGCTGAAAGCGTGAAACCGCTGATTAACAGAGCATAGCTTATTGAGAGCTGAATACTACTCTGTCGCCGCAGCAGGCGTTCGGTTTCTATAGACCGAACGCGCAAGCGCATGTCTCCCTGCTCTAGCTTCTCTAGTGTATCCTCTAATCTACGTGGTAGACCAAAGGCGGTACTACTTACCTGAGCTGCTTGGCGACTTAATTCGTTAAGAAAGCTATTCCCCTCAGAACCATTCATATCGGTCATAAGTTGCATTGCATACGGTTTGGCAACTTCCATAAAGTTAAACTCTGGATCTAAGCCTTTGCCTACCCCTTCTAAGGTAGAAAAGGCACGCATCACAAAAGTGAAAGTTGCAGGAAATCTAAATGGCTGATTATAAGCTATTTCGTAAAGGTCGTCACTGATTGCTGCAACTGACTGGTTCTCAAAAGGCTTATCCATAAAATTGTCCAGCATATACTGGACGGAACGCCGCACTGGCCCCATATCATCAGTTGGGGCGATCGCACCTAAATCTATCAGAGATTGCACAACGCGATCGCCATCTTTTTGAGCAATGCCAAACAGTGTTTCCATCAGTCCTTCTCGGACGTTGGACTTAATCCGCCCCATCATCCCAAAATCGTAGAATATTAGAGCGCCATTTGCACTAACGGCAATATTACCTGGGTGAGGATCGGCGTGGAAGAAGCCACTATTGAGTAATTGTAGTAAGTAGGCTTGAGCGCCTTGACGAGCGATCGCTTTTCGATCTAAACCCGCTGCTTCTAAAGCTTCGTATTGACTAATTTTAATTCCAGGAAGATATTCTAAAGTCAGCACTCTGGAAGTAGCGTAACGCCAGTATATTCTGGGGACATTCACCCAATCGTAGCCACGAAAGTTCCGGCGAAAAGTATCGGCGTTACGACCTTCGTTAAGATAATCAATTTCTTCCCAAAGAATGCGACAACATTCTTCGTAAATACCCAACCAATCTCGTCCCCGTCCCCATTTGGGATGGTTTTGAAAGTAGCGGGTAATTCCTTTGAGAATCTGTAAATCTATTTCAAATAACTTCTTTAGTCCAGGACGTTGCACCTTGACAACAACTGATTCTCCAGTATGTAGTACAGCTTTGTGTACTTGCCCCAAGCTAGCAGCAGCTAAGGGAATAGGTTCAAAATTATGGAAGAGTTCAGGAATTTTCTTGCCTAGTTCTTTCTCAACGATCGCTTCTACTTGCTCATAGCTAAATGCCGGTACTTTGTCTTGTAACTTGGCTAATTCTTCTACATATTCACCAGGGAATATATCAGCACGGGTTGAAAACAGTTGCCCAACTTTGATAAAGGTTGGCCCTAAATCTAGTAGGGTATTGCGAATCCAGACCGCTTGGGTTTTTCGTCTTGTAGTTTGCTTTGCGTCAGTCACACCACCCGGATAACTCCAAGATTTGTTGTATAGCCAAAGTTTGAACAATAAGGTCAAGACAAAAGACCAAATGTCCACAAAACGCCTTCTGCTAGAGTATTTTTCCCGATTCCAACGGTATGCCTTCTCTGAATAACCTTGTTCCATATACTTTGTGTACCGTTGGTTTGCAACCGAATCACTTGGAAGAAAAGACACTCTGATTCCTAAACTGTTTTTTTCTTAAGTGTCCTTTGTCATTTGTCTTTTGTCATTCGTACATAATTTTTCACCAATGACTAATGACCAATGACTAAAATTTATGCAGAAGTTCGGCGATAATGTTGCAATTCTGTTCGTAACAGGGCAATTTCTGCTCGTAATTCGTCAATATCTGCTTGCAAGTCACCGGAATCAGAGCTAGCTTGCCCACTACCTGCGGTAGCTTGACCAGCATTAGCTGATTCTGCTGCCCGATTTGCCCGCTCTAGGACTTCTTCTGTAAACTGGCGCAGCTGCTCTCTAGCTTCTGCATCAAATTTGCCCAGATCGCTCAAAGCATCGGTCAAGGCGACCTCTAAACGCTCATTAACTACTTCTGCTACCGCTCTGCCTACGAAAAAGGCTTGCACAAGGGGATTACTCATAAATTTTTGTTACGTTGCACCGCAAGAGAATTATAACTTGCCTGTATGCTTTGCGGCTTCTATTGTTGAGCTAGAAATTTACATGAGGCGATCGCTTTATTTATCACATTCCAGCAACTCTCGATAATATTGCTCTGGTGTACTCGGTAAATAAGTTGTCATTTGCAAAGTTTGTTCCCTGAACTTGAAACCTTGGGTAATGTTAATTCGGCTGAGGAAATCGATATCGTGGGATATTACCCAAAGCGCTCCTTGGTAATCATTGATACCTAAGACCATTTGTTCAACAGTTTCAATATCTAGGTTATTTGTTGGCTCATCGAGAATCAGTAGATCGATTTCTAAGATACTGATCATAGCGATCGCTAATCTTGCTAATTCACCCCCACTCAGTATGGAAGCGCTTTTGTGAACGTCATCATATTTAAAGAGGAAGTGTCCCAACTGTTGACGCAAAAGCTGATAGCTGAGATTCGGATTGGCAGCTTGCATATTTTTCAGAATTGTGTATTGGCGATTTACCAATTCGTAAGTTTGATCGAGATATACAGCTTTCATCGTTGGTGTGAGCAAAACCTCACCTGATTCTAAAACTGCTGTTTGGTTTTCCATTCCCAAAATTGCCTTTACCAGACTCGATTTACCAGAACCGTTTGCGCCGATAATAGCTATGCGATCGCCAGATGATATATGCAGTTGAATATTTTGAATCAACAGACGTTCTGATACTTTAAGATTTGCACCCTGGATATTGATTAGATTTCGGTGCTTGTGATTTTTTTCTTCTAGCTGAATACTCGTTACTTTCGTAGTTTTGACCTTCGTCTCTGCAACTTTTTGATTGGCCTTTGCTACTGCTGCTTCATGTTTCTTCTTCACAGTTCCGGTAGACACCTCAGCTTTGGTTTTAATCAGTCCGGCTGCCATTCTATCAATACTACCATTCAGAAACTTGGCGCGACCGTTGCGACTAGATTGGGCTGCGCGTTGCTGTTCTTGCATAGCTGTGGCTTGGGTACGTTTGAGTTCCTTTCTGGCGGCTTCGTACGATCGCAATGCTGCCTCTAACTCTATTTCTTTCTGTTCTCGATAGTACGAGAAATTACCGCCATATATTTTCAAGCCAATAGGTGTAAGTTCCCAGGTAACTTCTGTTACTTGGTCTAAGAAAAAAGGCTTATGAGAGACAATTACATACGCACCTGTGAAATTCAAAAGAAAGTGTCTTAAGCTTTCTAACGCTTGCAAATCCATGTGGTTGGTTGGCTCATCAAGTAATAGCAAGTTTGGTTCTTGAGCTAAACCGATTGCCAAAAACAGTTTAGTAAGTTCTCCACCACTCAAGTTAGCAATTGGTAAAGATAAGTCAACTTTGGTGTGGAATTGTGTTTGCAAAATATCCTCAATCTTCCACCATTCATCAGAGATAGAAATCAAAAAATTAAGTACTGTATCTGCTGTAATTTCTTGTCTGATAGTGCTGATTTGTGGCAAATAATAGACAATCCCATTACAGCAAACTGAACCTGTACATGGGTTAATTTGACCTGCAAGTATCTTGAAAAGGGTTGATTTTCCTACCCCGTTGCGACCAACCAAAGCAATGCGATCGCCCGCGTCGATATTCACATAAACCCCTTGAAATAAAGTTCTGTCTAAGCTGAGATTATAGGCTAAATTCTCAGCTACCAATATTGATTTTTTCGGCATTATTTTCAAACCTCAATTCACAAAATTTTACCCGCGTATTTACAAAAGCTGTGGGTAGATTAGACATAAAGAAACTCAGCCGCAGACACTCGTCAAGCGGTTATATGGAGATAGGAGTGATGACAATATTTTTAGTGCATGACTATGTGAAGTAACCCTGTCAAACTAGTTGCGTTTATTCTTCGTTGACATTTGTTGCTTTGGCGCAACAGGTATTTGGTACTACTTCATTTCTGCTATCTCGTTGGAGTTGTGATGAGGTTTGATATTGACTACAGTGTAGCACGAAGGTATTTCGGAAGGCTAGCGATCACTTTTTCTATTTCCACACTCCCCAGCCCTACTACAAAGACTTACAGCAGTTTGATTCTGTCTTAAATACTCTTGTGGGGTGGGCATCTTGCCTGCCCCAGGACGGGCGAGACGCCCATCCCACAAGAAGAAATAACTATTGTTAAAAAGGTTGATTAATTGAATAACTGCTGCTGTTTTAAGTGTATTTGCGTAATACAGAGCAAATTTAGCATATTTTATTGTGAATTTTGCTGTGGGTTCGGCTGTGGATTGGGTTATAGATTTGGCTGAAGACTCATTTACAACTGTACTAATACTACTATAGCAGTCGCCAAAGCCGTTAGGACAGTTTGCGGGAAACGCGTCTTCAACAGCGTACTTTGTGATTTTATTGCTGTCCTAAGCTCCCTGTCCGTTGCTATAACATTAGGATTTGGAGCTACTGTAGGAACTGGGATAATAGCAAGCTTTCTAAATCCATTAGTTTTGTTAGCACTAACCGGAACCAGTTTACCTACACTTTCCATGCTGCTTTATTCACCCCTAAAAAGACGTAGGTTAATTACTAAATATCGCCAGTCTGAAGAATCTTTAATTAAACCGTAATGAAACAGATCCCCGACTTCTTTAAGAAGTCGGGGATCTTGTCTTGTTTGTGACAAAGATAAGATCGCACTCTCTTTTTTTATGCCTAACTTAAGAATGCGAAGCCTTTTTTTTACAAAGCTTTAATCTAGTGCGGTAAGCGATCGCTATGCCGTCAAGCTTATCGCTTGAACAAAAAGATTACTATATATAATAACTAACTATGAATATAGATCAATCTATGTCTACCAAACATATCGCAGAGTATTTCAACTTTCTCTCTTCTGAAGACATTAGACTGAAAGACTCAAGAATTGGTATTGAAACAATTCTTTATGAATACATTGATTGTGGACGTTCTCCAGAAGAAATTGCCCAAACTTATCAAACAATATCTTTAGAACAAGTATATGCAACAATTCTTTTAATAATTGCTTTGGCATCAAAAGACGATGAATATCAAGACAGAATAGTTTATTTACCCTTACCCTACAAATAGGCGATTACCTGCGGTACGCTAGGCGATCGCTAACTCAAAGACTGTTAAAATAAATCCATAACTACTTGATGCCGTATCCATTCTATGACCATTGCTCAAGAATTAGATTCTCAAGAAGGCATCTGCCAAGATGTTATATTTCCCCCTGGTGATTTATATAGTGATGAGCCTCCCTTGGAAAGCGAACTGCATTTACGGCAAATAATCCTACTTTTAACTTGTCTGGAATGGTTGTGGCGAGATCGAAATGATTTCTATGCGACGGGAAATCTAACTATCTACTACAGTCCACGCCAACGCAAATCAGAATACTTCCGAGGGCCAGACTTTTTTGTTGTGCTGGGAACTGAACGTAAAACCCGCAAAAGTTGGGTAGTCTGGGAAGAAGATGGCAAATATCCGAATGTAATTTTAGAAATTTTGTCTAACTCAACAGCTAATACTGATAAAGGTTTAAAGAAAACAATTTATCAAGACACCTTCCGCACGCCCGATTATTTTTGGTTTGACCCTTACACACAAGAATTTGCGGGATTTCATTTAGTAGATGGAGAATATCAAACTCTACAAGCAAGTGAACAAGGATATTTGTGGAGTCATCAGCTTGGATTATATTTGGGAGTTTATGAAGGTTTATTACGGTTTTTTACGCGAGATGGGCAACTAGTACCAACACCGGAAGAAACGGCAGAACAAGCTGAACAAAAGGCAGAACAAGCCGAACAAAAAGCTGAACGTTTAGCAGCAAAACTGCGGGAGTTAAATATCGATCCAGATACAATTTAGATCGGAGCTATTTCATTTAGGATAGTGTTGCGCTAAAAACTCCTCAGCTTCAGTCCTATCTTTAATCACTCCATCTAAGGTAGCAGCAACTACATCATCTAATATTTGCCGATACTGCGGGCCTGGTTTGTAGCCAAGTTTCTTTAAATCATTACCATTCAATAGTGGCTGCACATTAACCCAAACAGTTAAATATTCCCAAATCTGATGTCTAAGCGATCGCGGACTTTGCACAGCGATTAAAATCAGGATTGGTAAATCGTACTTTCGCAACATATGTACTACTTGACTGGGACTTTGACATTTAGGCAAAGATTCCATCATCTCAAATTGCGCAGAAGCCAAGTTTTGCAAGCGTTTAATGCCATCTTCTTGTAGTTGCAGATTTTTTGCTACTTTCGCCCGATATTGTGGTGTGAGATGGGCGATTAATGTTTCTAAGCGCATTTCCCAATGAATGAGGGTTGGTTGCAAGTCAAATCGCCGCAAACAGCTTTCTAGCAAACGTAATTGTCGTAGGACTTCCACATCTAGCTTTAGGGTAGGATGGATGCATTGCAATGCCCCTAAGTTATCGAGCAACTGCAAAGCTGATTTCCAGTAGGGGGCTTCTAGGATGTGTTTTAGTTCTGTTTTCAGTCGAGTTTGCAGGGCTGGGGTTCTGCTATTCTCTTGAGCAGTGCGATCGTAAACACCACTGTTAATGGCATAGCGGATAAACTCTTCAGTTTGCGCTTCTATCTGAAATCCGAAGCGCACGGCAAAGCGCACGCCACGAAAAATGCGGGTGGGGTCTTCGATAAAGCTGTTGGCGTGTAAAACTCGAATTTGTTTAGCTTGTAAATCGAGTAATCCGCCAAAAAAATCGAGTAATTCACCAGCACGGGGAGTAGTAAGCCGCAAAGCGAGGGCGTTGATAGTAAAATCGCGGCGATACAAATCTTGGCGAATAGAACTCGCCTCAACTTCTGGATTCGCCGCTGGATAAGGATAAAACTCTGTTCTAGCGGTGGCAATATCCACCCAAAGAGAATCTAATTCTGGGTCTTTGTGCCATAACAAAGCGGCAGTTTGAAAAGCCCCGTGGATTTCTAAACGAGCCGTAGGGTAAAGTTGTTGGAGTGCTTTTGCTAACTCGACACCAGCGCCGACATCTGCTGATTTGTCAAAGCCATCAACTACGAGGTCAATATCATTAATCATCAAAGTACCTGATGCTGCTTCAGCTAATAGCAAATCCCGCACAGCACCACCCACTAGATAAAGATGCCAACCCCGTTTCTCTGCCTCTTGCGATGCTGTGGTGAGTAATTGCCACAATCGAGGAGCAAGTTTATTTTGCAATTCAGTGCTGAGAGGAATTTTAAATTTTGTTAGCGCAGCGTTAGCAAGTCCGAGAGCGTCATTTTGAATTTTGAATTTTTGCTCTTCTTCTTGGTCTTCATCCCTTTCTTGATGTAATTCCCGCAAGACATCAGTACGGGTGACAATGCCCACTAACTGCTCATTTTCCAATACTGGTAAGCGTCCGATATCATAAGTCACCATCACCGACTCAATTTGTGGCAGTGTTGTATCGGGTGTAATTGTTTTGAGATTCTTGGTCATATAGCCCTTGACTGGCGCATGACTAAATCCGTGGTGCAAGGCAATATCAAGATCCCGGCGTGAAATAATACCTACTAGTTGCTCTTGAGTATCAACTACAGATAAACCAGAGTGTCCATAACGTAATAAAATGCGCTGTGCTTCAGCAATTGTGGTTTCAGGCAGAATCGTGCGGACAGGAGAAGACATCAAATCCCTAGCAGTGGGGGGATGGGGAATTTGTGCTTTTACCCCGTCAACGAGTTGTTTTAAGATTGCTTGCGAATCAACTCCCCTTAGATTTAGCGATGCGGCTTGCGAATGACCGCCACCGCCCAAGAGTTGAAATAATAGGTTAAGATTTGTTTTGGGAATTTGCGATCGCCCAATTACAGTTAAGCGTGAATCCTCTTCACCTAAAGGATACTCATTAGCCAACAGTAGGGCATCAATTTCGGTTATTTCTACAAGTTCCGATGCCAAACTCGACAACCCCGGCACAAAAGACTCGGTTTTTAGAGTTACCCAAGCAACCGTATATCCGCGTAGACAAAGATATTCTAAATTTTCCAACGCCTCAGTTAATAACTGCTGCAATTGCAAAGACAAGCCAGGGTCACGGTAAGTAGAAATTACTGATAAACTGGCACCTTGTTGCATCAACCAAGCCAAAGCTAAAGCATCTCGTGGGGTGGACTGGTCAAACGTTAAGGAGCCAGTGTCAACGTGGATACCCAAAGCCATCACAGTTGCTTCAGCAGGAGTGAGAGAAATTTGCTGTTGTTGCAATTGCTCCACGATGAGAGTTGTGGTAGCTCCTACTGAGTCAATATGCGATCGCGTAGCGAGAATATCTGATTCTTGTCCTAAGTGATGGTCATAAACTATAATCTCTCTCAGATTGGGTAAATCTAACCACTCAGCAGCTTTACCCAAGCGATCGCGCTGTTGTGTATCCACCACAGTCAGAGAGCGAATTTTTTCTGGATTCACCGAACGGCGTTCAATCAGAGGATATTCATCCCGATGCAATGCTAAAAAATCCCGTACAGGAGGATGAGAGCCGCCAGTTAGCACAATCTTGCTTCCCGATAGTAGGCGCGTTAAGCCTACTGCGGCTCCTAATGCGTCAAAATCAGCTGTTGTGTGGCAAAGAATTAAATCCATAGTTAAGAGTCATTAGTCACTTGTACTTAGACAAAGGACAAATGACAAAAATGTTGCAATTTCTGCTAGCTTAAAAATAATAAGAAAGTGTCAGTGTCGCCCTTTAGGATATTCTATCCTTAGTATTTCGCTGTATTGGGAGAAGCAAAAATGACCATAATATTCCAATTTGCCTTAATAGGTCTAGTCCTATTGTCCTTTGTCTTGGTTGTGGGCGTTCCAGTTGCTTACGCCACTCCCCAAAATTGGGGTGAATCTAAAAAACTGCTCTGGGTTGGTTCTGGGGTCTGGATTGCTTTGGTATTTTTAGTTGGTTTGTTAAACTTTTTTGTCGTGTAGGCGACGGCTTCGCTCTGGCGCAGGCACATAATATAAGAACTAGAGGGGCAGAAAAGCCAAGGTCAAAGGTTAAGGGAAACAAGGGATTTTTTCTTTTTCCTACTAACTTTATTTTGATCGCGCTTTCCTGCTCCTCTACATTTAAATAAGAAATGTATATTGGCCAGAAGTATAGTTGATAAAGAGGCAGTCATGGCAGTTTTCGAGGGAACTTTTACCCAAACGGAGCCTTTGCGGTTTGCAGTGGTGATTGGTCGATTCAATGACCTCGTTACCGGAAAGCTGCTAGAGGGATGTCAAGATTGTTTAAAACGCCACGGTGTAGACCCTAATCCCCAAGGTAATCAGGTGGACTATGTTTGGGTTCCGGGAAGTTTTGAGGTACCTTTAGTAGCTCGCCAATTAGCACTTTCCCATCGTTATGATGCTGTAATTTGTCTTGGCGCAGTCATTCGAGGACAAACACCCCATTTTGATTACGTATCCTCAGAGGTTTCTAAAGGCATTGCCGCCGCTAGCTTTCAAACTGGAGTGCCAGTAATTTTTGGCATTTTGACAGTAGATACTATGCAGCAAGCCCTAGAACGGGCAGGCATAAAAGGTAATCATGGCTGGGATTATGCTCTAAACGCCCTAGAAATGGCAAGTCTGATGCGGCAATTGCGTTCTAACCTAGCAGAGCCATATTCTCGTAATAGCCAGTCTTTGCCAGCCGCTTTTCCAAGTGCCAGCGTTGGCAATTTAACTTTGGAATCAGAAGAACTCGGCTAGTCCGTCATTAGTCATTTGTCCTTTGTTATTCACTAATGACCAATGACGAATGACTAATGACAAATGACCAATGACCAATGACTAAATAAAAGGGTTGACAATTAAGAATAAATCTGAGATATTGATATATGGCAATTGATTGCGGGTGTAGCTCAGTGGTAGAGCGTCACCTTGCCAAGGTGAATGTCGCGCGTTCGAATCGCGTCACCCGCTTCCAACTAAAACCTCTTGAATTTAAGAATTCCAAGAGGTTTAGTATTTTTAGGGTGCGCTAAAGCATTTGTAGATTAGCTATGCACCCTTGTAAAGCCCTTCAAGTGTTTACAGGTCAAGAAAACTAGCCACAATCTATATATTTAGACAAAGAGTTTCACACTACAATAGATATTTTAGTAATTCCTGCTCTGTAAACACTTGTAAACTCGAAGGAATAGATATTGGACATAATGCCGATCTAACCTTGAGAACTGATAGTAATATATAGTTACAGTGACCCAAAGAAAAATTAGCGGGTTTGTTGATGTGTGTTGTTTACGAGCGTAGCCTTCCCAAAGGATTTGCTTTAGGAGTGGTTGCCACCTATGCTTAAAATTGTACCAGGTGTGTCAGCATAATAAATCCCCAAAAACGCAACCACATTACCTTGAAAGCGACAGATGAAGAGAAGGAAATTTTTAAACAAGATCGCCAGCTACGGGGAAAAATTACAAATAGATAACTCCGTACTGATTTGGCAATTAGTAGGATACTTAAAGTTAGCTGCATCTACTGTTTGTAATCAGGGCAATGTTTGCATCACCTTTTTATGTGTATAAAGACAGAAACCTTTAAAGTGTTTACCAAGGCATTATATTCTCATAGTTCGTGTAAAACACGCTCAAGTTATTAGAACGCTTGTGCAATCTCAAAAACCCGAAAAAATCGATTTCAATACCGAATACCCCTGTCCCTGTCGTCGCCGGGGTCAGTTAATTCCGATTACGCTGACAGAAGCATTTGGTTGCGATCGCTGTCAGCAAATCTTTGTTGTAGAAGATAATGGTCATGTCCTAGAACAGCTTTCCACCACCTATCCCTACAAACGGGCTTGGCGTTGGATGGGAAATAGTTGGCATGTTGTCCATCCCCGCTTGGGAGAAAGCTATCTGCCTATAGCGCTGGGCATTATTTTCGTGCTAGTGATTATATGGCTGCCTTTAGCACTGCGATTGGCAAATGGTTCCAGCATTATTGCTTGGGCAATGGTGGCGGTGCTATTGGCTATCTTACCAGCACTAATGGTCTGGCTTACCTACAGACGTTAACTCAATGACTGTTGAAGTTTTGGATGACCACCCCGAACCGATTACTAGTGCCCAACGAGCCTATCAAGCTTCCCTAAAGTTGGCGCTTACAAAGGGAGCAGACCGAAGTCGTGCAGTATTGGCAATGGCAAAGGCGATTGAGCGCTCATTTGACGACATTCTAGAAGCCAATACCTTGGATTTAGAAGCCAGTCGGGAAATGGCGGTGCCTGAGTTGATATTGGATTGGCTGAAGCTGACTCCCACCAGGCTAGAGATGACAGTAGATATTTTACAACGGTTGGGGGAATTATCAGATCCGCTGCGACGCGTTAGAACCGCTGATTATCAACTGGAAGATTCCCAAAGTTACACCCAGTTAATGCCCTTGGGAGTGATTGGATTTATTTATGAGGCGTTTCCCGATTTAGGGGCGATCGCAGCGGGTTTTTGTATCAAAACTGGTAATTGTATAATTCTCAAAGGCAGCACCGAAGCTAGCCATTCCAACGCCGCTATCGCTGAGGCATTGCAAAATGCGATCGCAGAAGTTGGTCTAGCTCCTGGTTGTCTAGAACTGATCACAGCAGAACATGGGGCTTCAGTTCGGGATCTAGTCACCCAAGACCAGTACGTGAATTTAGTGATTCCCTATGGACGTTCTAGCTTAGTGCAGCAGGTAGTCAGACAGTCAACTTGCCCAGTTTTAAAGTCAGCGATGGGTAACTGTTACCTCTACTGGTCGCTGAATAGTAGCTTAGAAATGGTACGCTTGATGATTCTTAATAGCCATCAAAGTGAACCCGATCAAGTCAACGCTATTGAAAAAGTACTAATTCATCGTCAAGCTTTGCCATCATCTTTAGCTGTCTTGTGGAACAGCTTGATGGAAAAAGGCTTTGAAATAAAAGGGGATGCAGAATTAGTCCAAGCCTTTCCCCAGTTGCAGCTGGTGAAGGAAGGCGAATGGGGAAACCCTTATTTAACGAGGACAGTAGCTTTTAAACTAGTGGATAGCTTAGAGGCTGCGATCGCCTGGATTAATGAATACAGCAGTGGTCATGCTGACTCCATCGTGACTGAATCTTATCAGGAAAGTCGGCAGTTTGCCTTGGGAGTTAACAGTGCCTCTACCTACATCAACACTTCCCCGCGTTTTTCCCGCAACCCTTCGCGGGGAGATTCAGTATTTCTCGGTATGTCTAATCAAAAAGGTCATCGCCGGGGATTTATCAGCCTGGAAACCTTGACTACCGTTAAGCACATTGTTCAGGGAAATGGCAGATTTTAAATAATTCGTAATTCGTAATTATAAGAGGGTTTGCCAAAAGTGCCTGTAGCGGCAGTTCTGTTTAGGTTAGGGTCTAAATGTCCTACAAAATTCTCCCAATAGCCCAATCCAATTTTAAACTTAACACAATCTTAATTTCTGCTTGATCCTGGGTTGGTAACTTTTTTGTGGTTGGTTGAGCAGCTATTAGGAGACAAGTTAAATCAACATAATTAGTAATTACTAATTCATAATTCATAATTATTAGACGATTTAGAATCTGCTGTTTCTATAAGAAGCAGCCATATTTGTTTAGGTTTAAATCCCCATACAAAACGCAATTACGAATTAGGAATTACGAATTATTTAAACTACTATTTGTGCTTTTCACAACTGACCCTCCTAAAGTTTGCCAACTGTATTTACATCTGGGTAGGGTGAATATGGAACTTATGGATGGTGATCGGCTGCTAGCAAATCGGTGCAAACGGCGGAATTTTTTGTTGGGTGCAGGATTGTTAACAGGGTTAACAATCGCTAGCCAATGGCATCCGGTATTGGCTAAATCAAGGTTTTCTAGCTATCCCTTCAGTCTTGGTGTTGCCTCTGGCGATCCTTTGCCGGATGGTGTTGTTATCTGGACACGACTGGCTCCCAATCCACTCTCTGGAGGTGGAATGCCACTGGTAAATATTCCAGTGCGGTGGCAAGTCGCCCTTGATGAAAACATGAAACAGGTTGTGCGGCGAGGAACAGTGCTGGCGACACCAGAGTTAGCGCACTCAGTCCACGTTGATGTTCGTGGGCTGGACCCTGAGCGTTGGTACTGGTATCAATTTCAAGCAGGTAAGGAAGTTAGCCCCATTGGACGGACTCGCACAGCACCAGCATTTTATAGCTATACCCAACAACTGAACTTTGCTTTTGTCTCCTGTCAAGACTGGCAAAATGGCTACTATACGGCTTATCGGCATTTGGCTGAGGAAAATCTTGACCTTGTGATTCATCTGGGTGATTACATCTACGAATATGGGCCACAATCTGGTGGGCCGCGCCAGCATAATAGTCCAGAAATTATCACTCTTAAAGACTACCGCGATCGCCACGCCCTCTACAAAACTGACCCAAATCTTCAAGCTACTCATGCGGCTTTTCCCTGGATTGTCACTTGGGACGATCATGAAGTTGACAACAACTACGCCAACTTAATTCCCGAAGACAACCAAACCCAAGAGGCTTTTAGAAAACGCCGAGCCAATGCGTACCAGGCTTACTACGAACACATGCCCTTACGTCAGTCTTCATTGCCCAAGGGCCCAGATATGCTGCTTTATCGGCGGTTCACCTACGGTAATTTGGCTGAGTTTAATGTACTAGACACAAGGCAATACCGCACTAATCAACCTTGTGATGATGGAATTAAGCCTCGCTGTCCCCAAGCTTTTGATCCAAATGCTACCATGACAGGCTCAGAGCAAGAGCAATGGCTACGGAAAGGGTTAGACCAATCGCGATCGCGCTGGAATGTGATTGCTCAACAGACTATGTTAGCCGAGTACAATTTCAATAGTAGTGCAAGTGCCGATGTCTTCAATGTGGATCAATGGGACGGTTACGTGGCTGCACGTAATCGGCTTTTGAGTTTTCTCAACCAGCGCCAACCCTCTAATCCAGTGGTAATTACTGGAGACATCCATTCTAGTTGGGTACACAACCTCAAGCTTGACTTCAATAACCCAAACTCGCCGACGGTAGGCACTGAGTTTGTAGGAACTTCAATTACATCTGATTTTCCCACCGCATTTATCGCTCCAGTTCAAGCTTCCCTAAGCAACAATCCCCATACTAAGTTCTTTGACGGTGCTTACCGAGGATACGTCCGCTGCAACCTGACTCCAAAACGCTGGCAAACTGACTATCG
Organism: Nostoc sp. EspVER01; assembly: GCF_034530635.1. NCBI lineage: Bacteria > Bacillati > Cyanobacteriota > Cyanophyceae > Nostocales > Nostocaceae > Nostoc > Nostoc sp. EspVER01. Next base: position 31,809 of record NZ_JAVRCS010000024.1, on the reverse strand, counting down.
CGTTGTATCAAGCATCGTTGAGATGAATGCCTCTGTCAAAACCCTAGCTTCGTTTGTGGTTCAAAACGGACAACCAGGGGCACATCTAAGTTAAGCAAATCTCACAAGTCATCAAACAAACCCTCCAGATTATATTTGGAGGGTTTCAATATAGTATTAAATATGATTTCGACTATTAGAATATCCGAATTTGGATGTTGTTATCCCGCATTTTGCAGATGTTCGGATATAGCAATCCTATCTGATTTACCAAAACTGTACAACACTTAAAAAAGCAGAGAATATGGGAAACTCAGGAATAATGTATACTATCCAAGTCGAGAAGCGTAGGCATAGCCCGCACTTCGGCTCATTTCGGCTACGCTCAATGACCAACGCTCAGTGACCGTCGTAGACATCGCCTCTTCAGGCTTATACTGAATCAATTTTACTATAGAATTATTTTGGCATTTGTTTGCAATACTTAACTAACTTCTAATTAATAAAAGTAAACATAGATTAAAAATAATAACTAACATCCTAATTTATTAAGTTCATCGGACTAATTTGAGAGTATGCTGAATAGTTGAAGTCTGGTTAAAAGTTTAAGTAACTAAGTGCAAATAAACTTAAATATTTGTTTAGTTTTTTATCCTTTGTCATTTATTTGAGTGTTAAATACTAAAAAATAAAGTTTATTTATGCCAACTTACTAACTAGGCTGTCAAACAAGGTGGTGAAAATCCGACCAGAGCCAAGTACCAACAGCGAAAACAAAAGTAAACTTCACAAAAATTACGTAAGATGATCAGAAGAATTTTGCTGGCTGTATCGGGATTGGGACACGCAGAGGAAATGCTCAAAACCCTGAAAGAAATCCCTTCAATTCAATCTGCAAAAGTTACGATTTTGCATGTTGTTCAAGCACAAAATGCTGCTGCTACCATGACAACTAAATGGGAAAATGGTGGCAAAATTCTGGCGAATGCCATTCAAACCTTGAACTTAGATCCTAGCCAAGTTTCTTCAATTTTGCGTGAAGGCGATCCCAAAGATGTAGTTTGCCAAGTAGCTGATGAAATCGACGCTGACTTGATTATTATGGGTTCACGCGGACTGAAGCGACTGCAATCGATTTTATCGAACTCAGTCAGTCAGTATGTTTTTCAGCTATCTTCTCGCCCCATGCTGCTGGTAAAAGATGACATTTACGTTAAAAGAATTAAGCGCATTATGGTGGCGATAGATAACTCTGATTCAGCAAAAAATTGCTTGAAATTGGCATTGTTTTTACTGCGAGATATTCCAGGTGGCGAATTAATTTTGGCAAATATTAGTACAGATTTTGGCGGTAAAAAATCAGAAATCACCCAGGTTAATTCCGACAAATATCCAGTTTTAGCAGCTGCTGTTGCAGAAGCTCAGAAACAAGGCATTCAATCTCGTTCTTATATCAGCAGTGGCAAACCTGGTGAAGAAATTTGTCGATTGGCAGAAGAGTTGAATATAGACTTATTATTGCTCGGTTCTCCAGATCGTCGTCCATCGATCGCTAAGAGTTTTGTTGATATAGATAGACTCATCGGATCTTCCTTGTCTGACTATGTTCGAGTCAATGCCACTTGTCCGGTATTGTTGGCGCGGACAATCGCTTAAAGTAAACAGTGCTGAGTATAATAATTGCTGTAATGGAATAGTAAAGAAATAAGATTTGTCTTGTCTTTACTATTTAGCAGCCAGCACAGGCTACGCTAACAGCACTAAATTGATGGTTGATAAATAAAAACCCCTACACTTTTGGTGCAGGGGTTATTTATTTTATACACAAACTCTTAACTATCTTTTCCACCTTCGCGGCTAGCAGTTTGGATGTAAAGAATTAGTAAAAACACGGCGGGGACTAGTACGAACAAAATGCTCGCTATGAACCCCAGGTCATTAACTTGCATGGCAAGAAAACCTCTCTTTAATTTCCAGTCAACAACATTAGGATAGCATTATCGATGACAGAGTTATACCAATTCAAAATTCAAAACTTGTACTGAGCTTGTCGTAAAGCCTGCGGCATAGCTACGCTTCGGGCGTAGCCTTTTTGCCAGGAGAAGTATTCAAAATGTCGGCGTAGCGTCTCGTAGAGAGGAAACTCAATTTTGGTAAGTATTTTGACTACTGACTGGATACATGACAGATTTGAGAACTTAAGGCTTCGTGACTACGCTGACTGAGCCATTCACTAAAGTTTGACAGGCAAGGCGATAATTTTCTGGCTTTTTCTTGAATTTCCGGTTTTCTACTTCTGTGCGGGGGGAAAGATTTTCTAGTCCTTCGACTATCTCGACAACGCAAGTACCACATTGACCATTACCACCGCAATTGGTCATTTTACCAATAAATGTATATATATCAATGTCATTTTGTATTGCCTTGAGCCGGAGATTAGCACCATCTGCTGCCACTACTTCTTTATTTTCTTTAACGAATTTGATATTACCCATAATTAATTCCTCTTTGACTGTAACCTTGCCTTTCAAGGCTTCATATTGACATAGCTTGATTAACATCTTATTTATTATAATAATTCATTGCAAAATATTAATAAATATTAATTTTCTCAAACACGAGGCTGCAAAAAAATAGGACAGGTAAACTACCTGTCCTATAAATTGAAAAATAGATTAACTTATCTAAATCCCACAGCTGCTTGCCAAACGAAAGCAAGCAACAAGAAGAATACCGGGATAACTGGGAGAACGTCTACCAAAGGATCGAAGATTTGGTAAGCTTCTGGCAGTTTTGCTAATAAAAGTGCTGCTTCCATGTTTGTTTAAATCCACCTATCCAACACAGCTTTCATAATTGAGAAGTATCTTAACATGGTTTGAGTCTCGATCATTGGTCAATAGTCATTTGTAATTTCACCCTCATCTAATGCTAATTCAGATGAGTTGAGCCAGTGACCAAATTCTGTAACAAAGCGATCGCTCAATATTGCTTCTCTAATTTTTTGCGTAAAGCGAATTAGTTCGGTAATGTTGTGAATGCTCAACAAGGTATAAGCCAAAATTTCCTGCGATCGCACCAAATGAGATATGTAAGCACGGCTAAAATTTTGACAAGTGTAGCATGGGCAAGTTTCATCTAATGGCGTAAAATCTTCACGAAACTTAGCATTTTTTAAATTCCAGCGTCCGCCTTGGACTATCGCTGTACCATGTCTTGCCCAACGGGTGGGAATGACGCAATCAAATAAGTCTATACCAGATGCGATCGCGATCGCCATTTCCCGGTAAGTACCCACACCCATCAAGTAACGCGGCTTTTCGGGTGGTAAAAGTGGTGCTGTCACTTTGACAATCTCAGCCATCAATTCTGGCGGTTCTCCCACACTCACCCCACCAATGGCATATCCGGGCAAATCTAACTGAGCCAAAGCTTCCGCCGCACGGCAACGCAAATCTAAATACACGCCCCCTTGCACAATCCCAAACAATGCCTGATCGCTGCGTTGATGAGCTGTTATACAGCGTTCTAACCAGCGGTAAGTGCGCTCAGTTGCAGTTTCTACCTCTTGGCGAGTCGCTGGGTAGGGCGGACACTCATCAAAGGCCATAATCACATCGGCCCCCAAAGTATTTTGAATCTCAATGGAGCGCTCTGGGGTTAAGTTAATAATTTTTCCATCATGAGGCGAGCGAAAAGTTACGCCTTCTTCAGTAATTTTTCGCATCTCGCTTAAGCTAAAGACCTGAAACCCACCCGAATCTGTGAGCATCGGCCCATTCCAACCCATAAATTTATGCAACCCACCACCCCCAGCCACGATCGCTTCTCCTGGTTGTAGGTGAAGATGATAAGTATTGGATAAGATCATTTGCGCCCCAGTATCTTGTAGCTGAGATGGAGTAATAGTTTTGACATTCGCCAGCGTTCCCACTGGCATAAATCTGGGGGTTTCTACAAGACCGTGAGGGGTGAAAAACACTCCTGCTCTAGCTTTTGTCTGACTACAGCAAGCAAGACATTGAAAAGAAAAATTCGCACTCATGCCATTTGGAATTTTAGATTTTAGACTTCGGCTGCGCTCAGTCGAACGATTTTGGATTGTGAAACACTAATAGTAAAGAGTTTCAGAAATCCATAACTAGTACAACGCGGCAAAAATAAACCTATCATTCAAAACAGTCAGAAAGCTCAAAATAAAAGCTTTTTGACTTTTGCCTTGCGGTACTAGCAGCCATAAAACCAAATGGTATTAGGGCAAGTTGAAGAAAAATTCAGAAGTCAGAATCAATCAGTGGGGGATTCAGACCCACCACTTTCTGCTTGACTACTAAATTTTCAATTTGGCGGGGGTGCAAAAACGCGGTTTATTCATCCGCCATTTGTAAAGAATTCATTCTTAATTCTGACTCACTTCGACTACGCTCAGTGACCTCCTGACTCCTGAATTCTGTTTCGATTAATATTATTTGGCCATAATTTAGCCAAACACCAAAATTGGTAATTTAGTTTTAGCGAACACTTAAGCATTCATTACTAAGATAGTTACCAACTTTACGAGTATATACTCTAAATAATTGTTATTTAGAAAGAATCAGAACAGTCATCGTCAATTTCTGCATCCCACCTGGCTGAGAGTACTTGTTCCATCATCGCTTCTATGGCGCTGACATTGAAGCTTCGCTCTCGGCGCTCTTGTAAAGGTGTCGATCGGGGAATTAACCGCAGACACACTCCATCTTGCATCAAATCGAAGTAGGTTTCTTGTTGCGACGACTGTTTTAGTTCCAAGTAATCAAAACTACAAACATTCAGATATAGCGCGCGGTTAGCCACTAAGGTAGACCTTTGCGGATTGGCAAAAACTTCCATCACATCCCCTTCACCCTCGCTCAGTACCTTATCTTCTTGGGTGTAGATGTAGTGGACTCGACCTAAATCTGCCAGCAATCGCCGGATGTCGAGCTTATTCACAATGATGCCCGTGTTAATAATGCACGGAGCTGGTATCCTGGTGTCGGGTAGATGGTGACTCATAGGAAAATTGCGATTGAGCTAAGGAGAGCAACAACATAGCTAAACTGTCATAATTGAATAGCTTGTTTACTCCCTACATTTAAAAAAATATCAATTTTGTGGGGCAATCGTCTAATAATTTGGAGTAAGTTTTTAGTTAACGAATACAAAACACAAATTTTGCATCCCTGATGGAATTTTAACTTCCTAAGTTACTCGTTTTTGTATAAAAAAGTACCCAAAATTATTTGTTTACCACTTAGACCAGCATAACAAAATTTTCAACGAGAATGTTTAATGGAAGTAAATCTTATTTAAAGTTTTAAAGTCTACTGATGTCGGTTGTACCGAAATTATGACTATTATCCAGCAATTTACCAAAAATTAGTGTAATTCAGATGACGAAACAGCAACAGTGGTGGAAAAAACTGCTGTTAAAGCTGGCAGCTAGTATCATATTTTATACAAGTATTCCACTACCGTATTTGAACGGATTGGATTTTCAGGGAGTGGCACTTCTTGCTTCGCTTGTCGGGGTTATGATTGGGGGAATTTTAGGATTGCTAGATACGGGGATGGATTATATTGGTATGCCCGTGTTAACTCGTAGTGCTTTAGTAGTAAGTGTTTGGATTGCCATAACTGGAGGATTGCACTTAGATGGGGCAATGGATACTGCCGATGGTTTGGCAGTAGGCGACCCAGATCGGCGACTGGAGGTGATGGCAGATAGTGCTACAGGAGCCTTTGGAGCAATGGCTGCGATCGCCTTGGTGATACTGAAAATAACAGCTTTGACAGATATGCCAGAAAACCGTTGCTTATTGCTGATGGCTGCTTGTGGCTGGGGACGTTGGGGACAACAATTAGCGATCGCCCGATATCCTTATCTGAAAGCAACTGGTAAAGGCGCATTTCACAAACAAGCCATTCGTTCTTACAAAGATTTGTTGCCGGGATTGTTGTTGTTGTTTAGTTTGAGTGGTTTACTTTGGCTAATAGATAAACAACAGCTATTTCTCGCACTGATAATGATAATTGCTGGTAGTGCGATCGCCACTTTAACTGGTGTATGGTTCAACCACAAACTAGGTGGACACACTGGAGACACCTACGGCGCAGTCGTTGAGTGGACTGAAGCCTTATTTCTCTGCGTATTGACCGCTGTAGGAAGTTAGGAGTGAGGAGTGAAAAGTGAGGAGTTAAAAATCCTAACTCCTAACTCCTAACTCCTAACTCCTAACTCTATTTAATCGGTTGCAACTTTGTCACTTTGAGTTTAAAAGCCCCAACCCCAGTTTCTCCAAAAGACCGGACACGAATAACATAATTCCCTGTCTCTACGATGCGAGTAAAGAGTAAGGAATTGCTACTACCATCAGGGCCATCATCATTTTCTGCCAGAGTTGAACCATCAGGAGCCAGCAGTGTGATGATGCTGTCAAAGTTTTCCGATGACAGGTCAACTGCTAAATTATCGCCCTTCTGCAACTTCACTGTGTAATCACGGGCAAACCCACCTTGACCGGTGGGAATATCTTTGTCAGACAGGCGATCGTCAATTTCAGTACTGTTAGATAAAGGAATTGGACTATACAATTTATTTTGAGCAAAAGCTGCACTGGTACTAATGCCTATTGCCAGCAACGTGGCAGGAATGATGATGAGTTGTTTTAAACCTGCCGCCAAAACTTTATTCATACATTTCAAGCAATTTTTCTACAAAAATAGGGTAATTCGGTCAATTTATGTACTTATCTGTCAAAGCTTGCCCATTGCTTCTTAATTTATCCGTCTTTGACGGCAGTGGCTACAGCTACTAATCCTAAGACCACAATTCCATACTGACGAAGTGTTTGCACAGCAGACCTGGCAGTAGCACCAGTAGTATAAATGTCGTCCACTAACAGCACAGGGACATTTGGAGGACGATGGCGAAATTCTTGCCCAATAGCAAAAGCTTGGTTCAAGTTTTTTTCTCGTTTAGATACCGACAAACCAAACTGCGCTTCAGTTTCTCGCACTCTTGCTAAACCGTTTAGTTGCAATTTTAATCCAGTTATTTCGCAAAAACTTTGTGCTATCAGTGCGGCTTGATTGTATTTACGTTGTTTTTGTTTGCTAGCGTGAAGTGGGATAGGAACTACTACAGGCTGGCTATCTCGCTTCGGTGAATTTAACAACCATGCTTCCCCTAACCATTGACCTAAAGGACGAGCTATTTGGGGTTGATTTTCGTATTTCATCGCTGCGATCGCTCGTTTCACTGGGCCACCATATTCTCCCCAGCCAAACACAGGTATAGGCTCTTGCCATAGAGAAATCGGGTCTTTACGTTGACATTTTTGCAGTTGTCTGGTGCAGTTCTGACAGAATTCTTGGGAAGTTGCGCGTTGACATAGAGGGCAATGGGATTGGAGAAAAAGATTGAGTAAGCCTGTGAGATTTTTAATCCAAGCGTGCATTTAGAATTGTCCTTTGTCATTAGTCATTAGTCTTTGACCAATGACTTAAAATACACGCGATCGCACCTTGTTGTTTCCACTCCTGTTGCTGGAGTGTAGCCATTGCTTTCATACAGCTTGACTGCTTCCACCAAAACACTGGCGGTTTCAATCCAAATTTGTTGAAAACCACGCTTTGCGATCGCTGCTTCTAGCTGTTGTAACAAATATTTCCCTAATCCTAAACCCCTGATGCTGGGCAAAAGATACATTTTGCGGATTTCTACAGCTTTTTCGCCTCGGTGTATGGGGTAGTATGCTCCAGTACCTACTAACTGACTTTGGTGTTCAATTACCCAAAACTCTCCCCCAGTAGCTAAATAACATTCCTCTACTCGCAGCACATCTTGGTCAGCACCCTTGGGTTCCCAAGCCAGACCGTATTCTGATAATACATAACTGATGACTTCAGCGGCTCTTGTGCGATCGCTTTTCACCCAATCACGAATTAAAAAATCTTGATAATAGTTTTTCATTACCATTTGCTGGTCAAGTTTACCCAGAAAAATTTTCCGCATCTATATCCCAATTTACTCAGCAAATCGCAATTCTTGCAGAGTTCATTTCAAGCTGTAATCTCAAGGCGTGAATTTAAAAGCTTAAAAGCTATTTAGAATATTGAAGCGAAACACCAATTGGCATTCATTTCTTGTGGCAAGGACTGACTTTTCACGGTATTTGGAAAATTTTTATATTAAACAATCGCTGGCAACAGAATTTAAGAAATAAGAGGGGTAAAGGGTAAAAGGTTGATAATAGTCTCCCACCATAGGAGCAATAGCTTTTTACCCTTTACCTTGCCCCTTAACGTTCAGGGTAAATAACTGATGATACACTTCCTGCTCCTGCCTTCTTGTATTAAGGCAATGTTGGTTCAGAAATGCTCAAAGTTTTGTTGGCGTCAGCTTTCGAGGACTCATTTGCTGGAACGGATGCAGTTGTCTCCCCAGTGGCGCTGTCGTTTGTCCCCCTACCAGGACGCAAGGCACTTAAAGCAGTCTTAATCACAACAGCTGTAGGTACTGCCACAATTACACCCAACAGTCCGCCAATTCTTGCCCCTGTTAAGACCGAAATTAAAATCCAAACTGGATTTAAACCAGTAAAACTGCCTAAAATTCGGGGGGCAATTAAGTTTTCGAGAATTTGCTGTACAATTACCGCTGCGATCAACACTCTCACACCCATTGAAAAATCTTGCAACGCCACCAACAGTGTAGTCATTGCAATGCCTACAGAACCGCCAAAGGGGACGAGAGCCATCAGGCCAATAGTTAGTCCGAATAGCAATCCAAACGGCACTTTCAACCACAAAAAGGTAGGAATAAGGGCTGAAGCCATACAGGTAGATAAAATCAACTGGGTGATGAAGAAATTTTGGAAGCTTAGGCGGACTGTTTTAGAGAAAGGCTCGCGAAATTTATTAGGTAGCCATTCGACTAAACTTTGCCAGAGTTCACCCCCGTGCTGTAAAAGATAAAAAGTCAAAACCATCGTCAAGAGAATATCTAGCAGACTAGTAACTGTCAGTACAGCTAGATTTAAAACTTGTCCAGCGATCGCTTGTAATTGTCCTTTGACGCGATCGTTGATTTGCACCACCAGAGCATCGAGGTTAATCGGTAAGCCAAAAGTCTCAGCTTTTCCGTTTAAGATCATTAACTGAGAGCGTCCAGAGTCGATTAAATCTGGTAAACGCGCCACCAGTTGTTGAGCTTGGGTAAGAGCCAGGGGAAAAAGTGTCACACCCAACGCCAATAAAATCGATAAAGCCAAGAGAAATACTAAAATAGCGACTTGCTCTCTTCTAGCACCATGATGCTCCATCCAGCTCACGGGGTAGTTGAGCAGAAATGCTAGCACTGAGGCTCCGACTAAAATGACTATGAGAGAATGGAAATAATTGAAAAATACCGAAATTGCCCAACCATTGATAACTAGCAGCGGAGCGAATAGCGCGATCGCCCCGATTCGCGCTATTGGAGTAAATGTTTGCCACCAGTCGAGTAGCTTACGTGTCTGCATTTTGAGCTGATTGCGGAATATAACTAAATGAAATTTTTCTTTACAGCTTATTATCTCTAACTATACGAGTCTTATTCATCCTTCTAGTTTAGGAGTTAGACTAACCCCAATGAAGAATTTTGAACCAAAAGAGAATTGGGAGTGGGGAATGGGCAATGGGGAGTGGGGAAGCAGAACAGCAGGGGAGCAGGGGAGCAGCACTTCTCTACGAGAGGCTTCGCCAACGACTACGCTCAGTGACCGGGGAGCGGGGGAGCAGGGGGAGAATAATAATGCCCCATCCCCACCAATGCCCAAAACACAGTTGCTTTTACATTTAGTTCCGATCGTCGGCTTTTTTCCATCCTTGTGGACGCTCTATCGGGGCCAGGGTAGTCGGGAACAACTTGCTATTAGTCGTCTGTCTATTACTTTGGCAATTACTTGGTTGTTGAGTTATCTATTATTAGCTACCGGAGCAGCAACTTCAGATTTTTTTCCGCTACGTCTATTTATCCTCAATAGCTTTCTCACATCAGGTTACTTTTTAGTAAGTATTTGGTTGATTTTGCGCCTAATGCAGGGCAAATCTAGTCGTTTACCAGGTTTTAGTAATTTAGCTGAACGAGTGCTTGGCAAGTATTTATCTTAATTTTTTATGGTGACAAATTGTCGGTGTTTTTACTGATTTTTGGAAAATTTCTGGCTGATTTCTCTATATATCTAGTCAAATCCAGTTTATTATTGCCATACTTCAGTAAAACATCTCCAGGTTGTCCCAAAAAAAGAATAAATGCTGCTATAAGTGTTGTGGTTGACACTACATTAAAAAAGTTAGCACCGATAATTAAGAGTTAGCTATTATGGGTTGATTTGTTTGGGTGTTTTTAATCTGCAAAATTACTGAATTTGATTAGTGAGTAAGTGTGAGGAAGTCTGTGACCATTCAAAGAAGTTCGGCGGAAGAAAACCAGTCGGGAAAAGCCTCAAAGTCCAATAAAAAAATTCCCCAAAACTCCACATCAGGACGGTGGCTGTGGTTTTGGGTAGGTATGGGTGGTATTGCGATGGTATCTGCAACTGCGGGGGCGCTTTTAGCAGTGTCTTTGACGAGTACGCCTTTGCAACAAGCGCAGCTAACTCCAAAGGATGAGGCGGCCTTTGATAGCGATCGCATTTCTGGAGGTGTGCTGCGATTTTCAGAATTAACTCGTCCAGTGAATCTTTTGGTAATGGGAATGAGCGTACTTCCCCCAGATGTCCAAAACCCTCCTGAAGATACCAAAAACCTCAAATACCTACCCCAAGTCAACTCCTTTGATGGTCTTTCTGATGTGATGCTCTTGGTCAAATTTGATCCAGAGACGAAAAAAATAAATATGCTCTCCATTCCCAGAGATACCCGCACGGAAATAGAGGGGTATGGAGTGAAAAAAATTAACTCCGCCAACGTTGAAGGTGGCCCAGCTTTGACTGCCAGAACTGTTAGTAATCTCTTAGGAGGAGCGGGAATTGATCGCTATGTCCGAATTAACGTTTTGGGAGTTGGCAAGCTGATTGATGCTTTGGGTGGCGTAACTGTCTACGTTCCTAAAGATATGAAATATCAAGATGATTCTCAGCATTTGTACATCAATTTGAAGGCTGGTAAGCAGCATCTCAATGGCGACCAAACATTGCAATTACTGCGTTTTCGCCATGACGAACTCGGTGATATTGGTCGGATTCAGCGCCAGCAAATGGTCATGCGTGCTTTGATGGATCAAACACTCAACCCAGCAACTGTTGCTCAATTACCTAAAGTTCTTGATGTTGTGAAAGACCATATTGATACTAACTTGACTGTTGAAGAGTTAGTGGCGCTAATGGGTTTTGGGGTGCGGACAAATCGCTCTAATATGCAAATGTTAATGCTGCCAGGTCGCTTTAGCGAGAAGAATGAGTATGATGCTAGCTATTGGTTGCCAAACAAAAATGGGATTGCGAAACTGATGGCTCAACACTTTGGCTTGGAGTCAGAACAGGAACAGCTGGCAACTACAACTAACCCCCGCTCTTTGCGTGTAGCAATTCAAGATAGTACAGGTGGCGATCGCTCTGAACTGCAACCGTTAATTAGAGCCTTAGAAAAATCTGGATATCGCAACATCTATGTGGCCAAGGCATGGGGTGAACCCCTAGATGTAACTCATATTGTCGCCCAACAGGGAGATGGTGACAGTGCCGAATCAATTCGCAGCACTTTGGGATTTGGTGAAGTGCGCGTGGAAAGCACTGGCAACCTTGGCTCAGATATCAGTATCCAAGTAGGTAAAGATTGGTTGGAACAAAAATCTATTTTGGAGAAGTCGTTGACACCCTAAAGGATATATCTGCTGACACTGAATTTACTATCTGGCTCAGTTCTTGGAGTTTAGCTACTACTACACCATTGGTTAATAATTCTTCTGCTTTCGCTAAACCCTCTACCATATCTGAACAAATACCACTCCGCCATAAATAAAATCCGCCATTCCACAGGGCTGTTTGCATCAATTCACCTGGTTTACCTGCCAAAACCTCTTGAATATCTGCCACCAGTTCTTCAGTAGTTCCAAGGGGTACGTTCTTGGTAGTAAAGCCGTAATCACGCGGTACGAGGTGCAATCGTTCTACCTCTTGGGGTGCTACGGATGAAGATAAGCTGATGATTGCAGTGCGATCGCGCGGTAAGTCGCAACTACCTTCCAATCCTTTGACTAATGTAAATTTTGTCACTCCCCGCAGTCCGAGAGCGATCTGAAACATCCCTTCTGTTGGCGGATGGACAAACCCAGCAATTACGTGAGCATCGCCAGCATAAGGACACCAGATTAGCTCCATTGTCGCCAACGGTGGACGTTTGCCAAGTTGGTCACGGTACTCCCAAATACTTGTAGTTAAGGGAAAATGCTGAGGTAAATAAATAAAGCCAATTCCCGTTTGCTCAAACACTTGCTGAGTTTTTGCGAGAGGTAAAGTAGTCCAATCGACTCCTAAACCCTGCCAAATATCTATCAGCGGTAAGCCGTACTTTGTTGGTAAGCGATCGCCACCATGCATTACCACTGGTTGTCCCACTGCGGCGAGTAGTAAAGCTGTTACGGGACTAATTGGTGCTGTGCGTGTTCTACCATCATAAGGGATGCCAAGAGCGATCGCTGGTCGCCCAGAGGCTATGGGTTGCAATTTTGGCCCCAGTTCCTCATAAGCATCCAACATTCCGGCTAACTCTTCCCCCGTGGGACGCTTGATTCGATGAGCAATCAAAAACGCCCCAATTTGGGCTGGTGTCGCTTCACCCAGCAGCATCATTTTAGTAGCGGTGGCTGCTTGGGTGCGAGTTAAATTCTCGCCTGTGTGGTTTCCGCTGCCTACTTTTTGCAGAAATTCCCGAAATACATTGCTCATTTTTCCTTTGTCCTCTGTCCACCGTCATGTGTCCATTGTCCTTTGTCTTTCGTGATCAGCGAAAATGGCTAATGACCGAATATTGGATTTTGGATTTAATAAAGAAATGCGAGTTCGACTAACTAAAAATAGCAGGATATTGAGCAGGTAAGTCTTGGGGGTAGATGTAGATAGATATCAAGAAATGGTTGTTAAAGCAAATAAGTATACGCAGTCAATCAATTTACGATGTTTGGATTAACCTCTCCTTATAAACAAGAGGCTTAAATATTGAAAAATTTTTGTTTTTCTTCTCCGTGAAACCAGAGGCTTGAGACCAAATATTTTAGATTTCAGATTTTCATTTAATCCAAAATCTAAAATCGCCTCGGTCAAACCCGCAATTAACTTGATAATTAAATTGAAAACATTACGATGTCTAAAGTCCGTAAAATACATTGATAATCAGGACTTACAGGCAGTTTTAGTTGGCATAAATTTCATTATCAAGCCGAAAACGCTAAGAATAATGACTTTTATTATTGCCCAGCCAAGGTTTCAAGCTGATTTACAGACGTATTTGGCATCCTATCTGCTGAAGAACAAAATTTTTATACTACTTTAGATAGATTGTGTTACATGCTTAATTACTGGTAGTTATTAAACAACAAGCGCCTGAGGGCAAGAAATCTTAGTACGTCATTCGTGTCAGCGCTGTCGCCGCCGCAAAAACCCAGGTTTTTTCTACACTTGAAAAAAATAAATTTCTTGTCCCCAGTCCAAGTATAGTTGACGCGTCAAGACTAAAACAGTTAACACAAATCAAATCACTTTTGATCCAGGAGAGGAATCTAAATGATTATTAACGACTTGACATACTTAGAGCAAGCTGAATCCGCAGATGCAAACACTGTAGTAGGCGGTGGCGACTACGGCAAAGGCAAAGACTGGGGCAAAGACAAAGACAAAGATAAAGATAAAGACAAAGACAAAGACAAAGACAAAGACTGGGACAAGTGGGGTAAGTGGGGTAAGTGGGGTAAGTGGAGCAAGTGGGTCAAGGTCTATGTCAAATAATAGAAATTGAGTGAGTGTTGCGTAACCCAAATGGTTGTGTAACTTTCCAGCGCGCTGGAGCTTAACTTTTCTCACCATTTCGGAATCACCGCAACCTCATACTTGCAAACCTGGGTTATTCCACTTTAGCTTTTGATAATTCACAAATCTCCTGGTTGTTGAAAGTCGATACTTGGCCGCTTTCAAGAACCAGAAGATTTTTTGCAACTGCGTCACTTTGCATCTGCCAGAGAGTCAGCATGAAAGACATTGAAATTGAGATCGTTGATAATTTTGAAACGTTCCAAACGATTAGAAACCATTGGGACTCCGTATACAAAACTGATCCTGAAGCTCAATTCTTCTTGTCTTGGACTTGGCTATCTGGTGTGCTGAAATGGTGCAGCCAGTTCCGTGCAACGTGGTTTATATTAGCGGCAAAATCAACTGCCCCAACTTCAGAGTATGTGGCATTTTTTCCGCTAGAAATTGCGATCGCAGAACATCCCGAAGGCTGTCTCCAGAGTCGTCTCTCAATGATGGGAGTTGCAGATTCAGAGCATCTTGGGTTTATTTGCTTGCCAGAATATGAAGCAGCAGTCACTTCTGCCTTTGCCCAGTTCCTTCAGCAACAGCAGGAAACTTGGGCTATTTTTGAAGTCGAAAAGATTCAAACTAACATTGGGCGAATGAGTCGGTTCCTGGATCAATTCTCCACAGAAGCCTTTGAATTGGCACAACAGGAACGGTTGAGCGATTTAGTAGATCAAATCGACAATAGCATTGTTCCGTACATCGCTTTGCCAGACGACTGGGAACAGTACCTACAAACCGTCGTTAGCTCCAACACTCGGCAGAAAATCAGACGCCTATTGAGAAAAGTTGAAAGCTCCAACGACTTCCACGTGACTCAGGTCAACGCAGAGAATTTAGATGTTCATCTAGAGATCCTCTTAGGATTTTGGCAAACCAATTGGGAAGGTAGAAAAGGCGCAGACTACTGCCAAAAAATCGTAGAGAAAATCGGGTTTTTTTTGCGTCATTGCTTTGAACACCAAAGCTTATACTTACCAGTTCTCTGGCATGGAAAGCAACCGCTGGGCGCGATCGCCAACCTAATGGATTTCGATCGCAAAACGGCTCTCTTCTTCATTGCAGGTCGCGACGACACCGTGAAAGAGTTTTCTTCTGGTCTGGTTCTTCATGCTTACGGGATTAAATATGCGATTGACAATAAATTTAAAGTCTATGATTTCCTGATGGGCAACGAGGCATACAAGTTTTCGTTTGGCGCTAAAGCCCGCCAGATCAAAACTATGGCGATCCAACCCAAGGGATCGCACCAAAATCAAGTGCTAAATTTAAGAACAATTCCAGAAGCGCTCCACCATTTTATCCATTACCAACAAACTAACCGACTCGATCGAGCAGAGCAAGGCTATCGTCAAATTCTCAACGTGCAACCTCAACATCCAGACGCACTCTATCGGTTAGGAATCTTGATGCACCAGAAAGGAAATTACTCAATCGCTGAAGAGTTGTTCAGAGATGTCCTTCAGGTGCAACCTCAATATGTGAAAGCCTGGTTTAGTTTAGGCAACTTGCATCAAGCTCAAAATAAATTACCAGAAGCAGAAGCAGCATATCAGCAAGCTTTAGCACTCCCCTCCGAATCCTCAATGCTTTCATCGGCAATCCATCATAATCTTGGCTATACGTTGCAACAACAGAATCAATGGGAAGCTGCGATCGCACATTACCAAAAATCCCAAGAACTCCAGCCCAACTCCATCGAAGCAGAAGTAATTTTGGCAAATGCCCGCTATGCTCAAGGAACATTATCCCCAGAAAAGCAGCTGCATTACGCCACCCTCAACTATGAATTGGGTCGCAGACGAAAACAGGTAGGTGATTTCAAGGTTGCGATCGAATACTATCGCCAATCCATCACAATGCAGCCCACTCTAGCAGAAGCTCACTATCACCTGGGCATGACATTCCAAAAACTAGGAAACTTGGACGAGGCGATCGCATATTACCAAAGCGCCCAAGCCCTGCAACCCGACTATCTTCAAGCCGAAGTGAGTTTAGCGAATGCTATTTATGCTCAGGGAAAGCTGCCCTTAGAAAAACAAGCGCATTCTGCTGCCCTCAATTATAAATTAGGCAACCACTGCAAACAGGCAGATGATTTAGAAACTGCAACGGAATACTATCGGCAATCTCTCGTCCTCAATCCAAACCAACCAGAAGTTCACTATCATCTAGGATTTGCCCTAGAAGAACAAGGAAACTTGGACGAGGCCATCGCACATTACCAAAGCGCCCAAGCCTTGCGACCCAACTACCTTGAAGCCGAGGTAGGAATCGCAACCGTCCTCTATGCACAAGACAAGCTATTGGCAGCCGATCGAGATCACTATGCTGCACTCAATTACGATTTGGGCAAGGTTCACCACCAATCAGGAGATATGAAGACTGCAATCAAATACTATCAGCGAGCGATCATACTAAAGCCAGATTTGACAGAGGTTCGCGATCGTCTACGCCAAGCACTGCAAGAAGAGGACGGTATTAAAATTAAGGTCAGTGTTGCGAAACAATAGAAGTCAAGTGCCCGATTGAAAATCGCTGTAATATGTATGGCACTTTATTGAATTGATTCTTAATAAACTCAGGACTCTTTCAAGTCCGTTAATTCTTCAAACCTATACATGTCAGATTTTTCAGGCTTTATCAACAGTCGAACTCACGTTAAATCATCACAAAGACGCGATAAATGCCTTCTCTACAAAGGGATTTCCAAGAAATAAATTATTCAATTTTGTGGGGTAGGCAACATGAGCGCCCCTAATCAAGGGCTATCGTGTCGCCCACCCCACAATAAATAGTTGGATATTTTTTTATTTGGAAGTCCCAAAACGACTGATTATTGTAGAGATGGCGCTTCATCGCGTCTCTTTGCAAAACTACACTACATATATAGTGAAATTAACTAGATTATCTTGACCAAATCGCAGCAAATCACCGTTGAGTAGGCGATACTGCATACCGGGAGTCAGAGGATTGTTGTTCAAATAAATACCATTTGTACTCATGTCAACAATCATGTAAGAATTTTGCGACCAGTCCCAATCGACTCGCGCATGACGACGAGAGACTATTCCCTCACTGGGAATGCCGGTCAAGTCAATTTCTGGCGGCGCTATTCCTGGACTCTGACTGCGGCGACCAATATAACCTCCTTCCCCAATGAGATGAAATTCTCTGCCAGTGCTATGAATCAGCTTTAAGGCTGGCGCTCTTTGAGGCGGGGGGGTATAAACAGGTGGTGTTGGTTGATAGGGAACTCGTGGCTGATAGACTGTTGAATAATCAATGGGGGCTTGTTGAGGAGCTTGGTAGTTAGGTTGGTCTGTAGGCGGCCGCTGATACTGAACAGGTGGTTGACTAGGTTGTTGTTGAATAGGTGGAGGTTGACTAGGTGGTTGTGGTGTAGGAGAAACTACATTACCCACAGGGGTGGAACACCAGGGACAAACCTTAGCATTGTTAGGCAGGGCGCGGTTAAAATATTCGCAACTAGGATTAGGGCACCGATTTGCAGGCATAAGAATTTATATCATCAGGCATAGGTTGTAAAGCTACAAGACCTACTTTACTAAGTAAACACTGACCCTGACGAGTAGTTAGCATCTGGGCAAATGTAGAGCCACCAGGCAAGCGGCTGCTGTCTTTAGGGTACACTACAAAAATAGGGTATCCCAAGGGGTAGCTTTGGAAAGTTGTGACATCAACATAATAATCATCATGTTGACACAAATCATCTGAGGGAGTAATTGAGCGCCGATCGCGCTTTTGAAACAGAGGTTGAATAGGGGACTTTTTACCATCTGCGATCGCTAGAGGATAGCCAGTACACTGACTCGAAGTTTTACTGATAATCCCAAAACTGATAATACCAGTAGTTCGCCCATCTAAAGTTTCACTGCGTATCAGATTTTGGGTTTTTGTTGTATCAAGTTTAGTAACTTTCGCTGCAAATAAAGCTTCGTCTTGAGGGGCATTTTGCAGAACTATTTGTTGAAATTTACTAATTGCTTCCGGTTCGGTTGGGGCAAAAGGTTTCACTGGCAGATTTGGAAGTTTGGGATTAATCTGCTGCCAATTAGTAATTTTACCTGTGTAAATTTGACGCAATTGCTCAAGATTAATTTTCCCCCCAAGAGCATTGGCAAGATTTGAGTCTCTTTTATTAAATGCGACAAAAACAAGTAACCCATCATAGGCTATTGCTTTTTTTGCAAGTTTATCTGTAATGTTGTCTACCAAACTAGTAATGGCAAAATCTTTTTTGTTTGTTTGAACTTCTTCAAGACTTTTAATTGGATTATTTATATTTGATGACAAAACAGATTTATAGTCAAATGTTGCTGTCGCATCTGGCTTTGGTCTGGTCAATAAATCTCCTAAACGACTGTTGTCCACTAATTGCGTTAAAACAAAACTCCATGTACTATCTTTTTCTCCTGTATAAGTAAATTGTCCAGAAGGAACGTTAGGGACTTCAGAAAAATTCCGCACAAGTTTAGACCATTGGATATATTGCTTAGGATTATCTGTTTTCCTGCCCCACAGCCAATACCAAATTCCCCCACCAAGTAGTAATAAAAATAGGATTACTAGCAAAATTAAGGGCATTGGCAAAGGCTTTTTTAGTTCTTGAGAACCTGGAGAACGCACTGAACTTGAACTTTTAGCACGATCTTCTTGAGGAAGTTCTAGTAGTGCTTTCCGAGCTGCTTCTGCACTCTCAAAAGGAGTTTCCAGCCCAATTAAACGATAAATAAATTGCTTTAAATAGCTATCAGTATCCGGCCATTGTTGACGATCTCTAGGGTCGAGAGGCTGGTTAGATGAAAAATTAGTTGTCCGTCCTACCCATAAATAAAAGGCTAATAATCCTAATGATTCTAAATCTTGCTCAGGTCTAGCAGGAGCAGGTTGAGGAATTCTTGGGGGAATAAATAAGTTTTCCCAAATAGCTAAATCACAAAAGTATATAGAAAACTTTTGATTATTTTCTACTTTAATTAAAGTACTATCTAAATTGATATTGCCGTGAGTGATACCCAGTTGTGTTTGATTGGAGGGGAAACGCAGTTTTTGGGTGTGGAGAAACTGGAGAGTTTGTAAACCTTGGTTTAGTACCTCACGCACCTCAAGAGATGTCATTGCTCCCTTTTCTATGAGATACTTACCTAAAGTTTGAGATGATTCGATTCCTTGAGTAATAAGATAACAGCGTTCTCCTTTTTCATCTGCGATCGCTTCTTTCGTTTCTACCAGACGGAAGTTTTGAATTCGACTATCGGCTAAACTTACGCCACCCACCCGTTTAAAAGTCTCTTTCCGCTTTTGAGTCTCACTTTCATTAAAAGAACGATTGGGGAGCAGATATTCTTTGATGATTACAGGTTGTTTGTCTTTAAGTTGAACACCTGAGTATAAACGGCCTAAACCCCGCACACCAACAAAACTAGTTATTTGATAAGTTCCCTGACTTCCTTTAATCTCAGCCTCCTGTGGTAAAGTTGCTGGAAAACCACATTCCAAGCAAAACTTAGCACCCTTAATTTGCTGCGCCGTTTGGAAGGGGCGATCGCAACTTAAGGGAGAATTGTACGAGCAGGGGTATTCTTGATAAAAAGATTCAAATGAAGCCATATCCAAAAAGTTTCGTAAATTGCGCCGACTACTTCCGTCGCGCTCAAGCATGAACTAATCCTAACTTGAGGGCAGTCACAATCGCTTGAGTCCGGCTAGTAACCTTCAATTTTTCAAAAATACTGGTGAGATGCGCCTTAACAGTAGCAACTGTTACATACAAATGTTTAGCGATTTCTTCATTAGAAGCACCTTGAGTTAACCAATATAAAACCTCTTGCTCTCTTTCAGTTAAATGCACCTCATGACAAGCTTTTACACAAGAATCTGAATAAGCTTGAAAAAACCGGAAAAATCGACTAGCAACTTCTGAAGGTAGATAAATTTCTGACCTAGTTACAGTATCAATAGCTTCACACAATTGGGTTGCTACACGATTTTTAAACACATAACCTGCGGCTCCCCCCTGCATCGCTCTAAAAATCCAGTCGTCTTCTTGATGAGCCGACAATACTAAAACTTTGCCAGTGTAAGCAGCTTCTTTAAGACGTGCCAAAACTGTAATTCCATCACATCCTTTCAATTGCATATCCAGCAAAATTAAATCTGGACACTTCTGGGTTGTAAACTTTAAAACCTGCTCAACAGAATCTGCATCACCAATAACTTCTACAGGTAACGCAGAATTAATACTATAAAAATTTAGGAGAGTACGTAATCCTTGACGAAAGCGTTCTTCGTCATCTACGAGTAAAACTGACAGTTTATTACTATTATTAATCATATTTTTATGAGGAATTATGAATTAATTCACGCTCCTTGAACGAGGTAAAATAATCGAGAATTGTGCCCCACTTTCTGATAAAACTTGTGCCCAGATACTTCCTTGATGATCCAAAATAATTTTTTTAGCAATAGTTAAACCCAGTCCTGTGCCTCCTTTGCGTCGAGAATAAAATGGGGTAAATATTTTTTGTAAGTCTTCTTGAGACAATCCTGGCCCTTGATCGGAGATTTTAATTAATACTTCATCTTGAAAAATTTGCCAACTACAGCTAATAGTTCCTGAATTAGGGCTGAAATGAACAGCATTACTGAGGATATTATCAAAAACTTGTTTCATTTGTAATTTGTCTATTTTCAGTATTGTCGATGTGTCGGGAATCAATATTTTCAGTTTTTTCTGACTAATTAGAGGTTGTAAATTTGTGATACTTTCACCCACTAAACTTCTTAAATCTTGATGTGTTACCCTTAATTTTGTACTTTGACCGCAATCAATTAGTTCATTTAAATTAGTATCTAAATCTTGTATACTTTCGCCGATGATTGTTGCTTGCTCTTGCCAAGGGCTATTTTCTAAACCTAAGCTGAGATTATGTGCATACAATCCGATGAGTCCTAGAGAGTTACGTAATTGATGACCGACTCGATGTAAGATATCTTCTAGGAGTTGAATTTCAGTTTTTTGTCTGCCATAGTCCAAGGAAATATCTACATACTTACTCAGCAGCATCGCAGAGCGTTTTACATATAGTTGTAAACTCGCCGAGAGAGGTTCATGAGTAATGATTTGAATATATTCAGTTTTCTGATTTCTATAGGATATGGGGCAAATGTAAGAAATAGATGAAAAGTCCTTAAGCTTAAATTCCTGTAAAGTCAAAACAGGCGGAAAATCTGTAAGCCATGCTTCCGAATGCAAATAAGCTAAAGTTTTTTGAGAAAAAGGAGCTTGATCTTGACTATAATTTATAACTTCTTGATTAGTTCTCAATAATGGATTGTGATAGACAATCCGAGCAAATAAAATTGGATATTGACTAGTTAATTGCTCAGACTCAAGCTGACAAAAGCCTTGGATGTCTGAGGGACTCAAATAATTAGAGCCATTGTCTAGTTTTTGGACAGAAAAGCCTAGTGTCATAGTTTCACTCGCTTTTTGCAACCAAATGTTTTTACTTTTCTGCTGACCAGTATAAAATTATGCAGTCTCAGTAATGTTTATTTTTTTGTTAAGTTATCTTTTGGGATAATTCATCCAAATAATTATTAAGGTTTGTATTCACACGTATATCAAGCTAACTTTGCTGTGTAAAGAAGTTTGTAGTAAAGACTTTAGTCCTGATGTTAAGCACTGAAATGCTTACTACGTACCCAAGCTTTCGTTAGCTTAATGGACTACTTGGGCGGGCTTTTCAGCCATTAGTGTCGAGTTAAGATGAAATCACTGGGGTCAACTAGTATAGCTGGAGACTGGATGAAAAGTCTTTTTATCTTTAGGTTTTATCCTCCTCAAATTAAAATTGAACAAAAATAATAAACGGCTGCCCAAATTCAATAAACAACACCTCGAATTCGATAAACAACTGCCCGAATTCAATAAACGACTGCCCGAATTCAATAAACGGCTGCCCGAATTCAATAAACAACACCTCGAATTCGATAAACGACTGCCCAAATTTAATAAACGACACCCCGAATTCGATGAACTTACCTTTAACATTTGGGCTTCTGCCTTAATTAACTTGACACCAATGCTTTTCAGCCCACTCCACATGAAAAAATGTAGTGTGTCTAATTAAGAACTGCTCTAGATTAATCTACAAACTGAAGTTGCTGCTTTACGGATTCTTGACCCGATACCCCATTTAAAAAATATCGACAAAAGTCTAATTAACTTTAGAAGCCCGATACATATACTGTAGAGGCATCTGGATTAGCTACCAGCAGCACACCTTCATGCTTATCTTCGTTCTTCAAACTTTAGCCGAAATTCTCGCTGGAGGAACCTCACTTACCAGTACAGAGCAAATTGACTTTAGCCATCCTGGTAATCGGAGGGAAGAGGGAGCAGGCCCGACTCTCAATTTATATATTTTTGATATACGTGAGAGTAAGCAGGTACAACATTCTGGTAGGCAAGTAGAACGCAAGCTAACACGCGCTTTACAACCTGCCACTGTAAATTGGGCACCAGCTTGGTTTGATGTTTCGCTGCTATTAACAGCCTGGGATAGAACAGCTTTAGGTGAGCATCACTTTATTAGTGAGGCGTTGACTGTGCTGTTGCGCCATCGCACCTTGGAAGAGGAGTTTTTGGTTCCTGAATTACGCGGCTATGGTAATTTGAACATGACAGTTGCCCTAGAGCCGCCAATTGAGATTGGCTCTTTATGGAGCGCTCTCAGTGTGCCATTGCGTTCAGCCTTATATTTGACAGTTACAATACCCTTCGAGCCACAACCGACTCCTGTGCCTTTGGTTTGGGAGCGAATTTTCAATTTGCGAAATCAATTGTCTCGCGATAGTGACAGTTTAGTATTAACCAGACGAGTTGCGATCGCGGGTATTGTCAAAAGTGCGGTAACAAATCTGCCGTTGGTAGCGACAGAAGTGGCTGTGAGGGGAACTGACAAGTCCATATTAACCACTAAAGAAGGGCTGTTCTTTTTTGAAGACCTTCATTTAGGTAATTATGTTTTGACTCTGAATCATCCGGGCTATTTACCTCAAAACGTCAATGCATTGGTAGATAACCAAAGTAATACTTTCAAAGAAATATTTCTAACTCCTGAATAATTAGATTTTTACTGACTTGGAGAAACTTTCATGGCTAGACTTGATTACTTTGCTCCTGGTGTTTACATCGAAGAAATTGACCGGGGTAGCCGACCAATTGAAGGTGTTAGCACAGCAGTTGCCGGATTTGTAGGTTTTACAGAAGACGTTCGCGGTGGGGCTGAATTATACAAGCCCATGCTAGTAACCACTTGGACGCAATTTTTAAACTACTTTGCCCGTCCCAACTCTGACGGCTTCACCGACTTCAACGCCTATTTACCTTTTTCAGTCTACGGCTACTTTATGAATGGTGGCGGTCGCTGTTGGGTAACAAGCATTGGAACTCAGTTACCAGGCGCACCTAGACCTGCGACTCCAGAACCGGCTACCCTCAGAATCAACTCTAGAGGTAATCGTCCAGCCCTCCGTTTTACTTTGCGTCCTGAGCAAGCATCAGGTGGATTAGTAAATATTGTAATTATTGATGGTTCGCCCCGCGCCTTACCCGAAGGTACTGAAGGAGAAGCGCCTCCAAATACAGGCGAATATTTCACCATCCAAATTCGTCGGGGAGATGAACTTCTAGAGCAATACGAGAACTTGACAATGAACCGCGAACCTGCTGGCCAGGTAGCAACTTATGCGCTGGCGGCATTGAGAAATTCGATGTATGTCACCGTAGAAGACATCACTCAAAGTGGACAGCCTTTAGCTCGTCGTCCCGTGAATGGTCAATATGAACTAGCGCCACCCATTGTTGCCGCCACACCGGATAGATTTTCGCAAAATTTAGAAGGGGTTCGAGACGATCGCACCGGGGTACGCGGTATCTTTGAAGTTGATGAAATCACAATGCTGGCTTGTCCAGATGTGATGCGGGCTTATCAAGAACAAGTACTGAATTTAGATCAAGTTCACGGCATCATCGAACTGATGATTAGTATGTGCGAGGGTTCTGCCAGTGGCGATATTCCCAATCCGCCCAACCGCATGGTTGTATTGGATTCGCCACCGGAAGCCGTCAAACCGCAACAAGTAGTGGAATGGTTGAACAGATTTAACCGTCGTTCGATGTTTGCGGCCCTTTATTATCCTTGGATTAAAGTACCTAATCCACGCGATCGCGGTAATCCAATTTTAGTACCTCCTTGTGGTCATGTGATGGGTGTTTGGGCCCGCACCGACGAAACCAGAGGAGTTTACAAAGCCCCAGCCAATGAAGTTCCCAGAGGCGTAATTGGTTTGGGCTATGACACCAACTTCCGCGAACAAGAACTATTAAATCCCTTGGGAATAAATTGTATTCGCAGCTTCCCCAATCGAGGTATCCGCATTTGGGGCGCACGTACTCTAGTTGAGCCAGATAAAACAGAGTGGCGTTACATCAGCGTGCGTAGATTAATTAGCTATATCGAAAAATCTTTAGAACTGGGGACTCAGTGGGTAGTTTTTGAACCGAACGACCAAGATTTATGGGCGCGTGTCACCCGCACCGTCAGTAACTTCTTAGAACGTATCTGGCGTGAAGGTGCTTTATTTGGTGCATCTCCAGCCCAAGCATTCTATGTCAAGTGCGACGAAGAATTGAACCCACCAGAAACCAGAATTTTAGGACGTTTATATATTGAAGTCGGTGTTTGCCCCGTCAGACCGGCTGAGTTTGTTGTTTTCCGCATCAGCCAATGGAATGGCATTGAAGATAGCGAATAGGGCATTGGGAATAGGGCATTGAGGAGAGAATTCTTATAATTCCTAACTCCTAACTCCCCATTTCAAAATTAACTACACACAAAGGAGTCTAAAAGTATGGCAGGCGAATTTTTAACCTCTTGTAAATTTTACTTCGAGGCTGACGGAATTACTGATAAATTTATCAAAGAAATTAGCGGACTAGGCGTTGAAAATACCCCAGCGCAAGAAGTCCACGGTTCATCTAAAGGCGCTAAACTAATGCGTCAAGCTACACCAACTGTTGTTAAATTTACCAACATCACAGTAAAAGTCATCGCCACTGATGATATCGACCTTTATAAATGGTATCAAGACTGTAACGAAGACATGGGCGACCCTCGGAAGTGGTCACAGAATCGTAAGACTGGTTCAGTGGTTGCTTACGACCAACAAGGCTCAGAAAAAGCACGGTGGAACATTGTTAATTGTTATCCCTGTAAATACACCGGGCCGACCTTAACTGCCTCTGGTGGTGATATGGCGAATGAAACAGTTGAATTGGTTCACGAAGGAATTAAACGAATCAAATAATGGTAATTACGTAAAGCCTGCGGCATAGCTTTGCTTAGAACGTAGCAGTAGCGAGTCGCAAGCTTCATTACGAATTACGAATTACGAACTTGTATTGAGCGTCTTGCCCTGAGCGTATCGCTAAAGCGAAAGCTCCGCTAACGCGCAGCGTCTCCGTTAGGAGAAGCCGTTGGCGTGGTCACTGAGCCTGTCCTGAGCGTAGCCGAAGGGCGTAGTCGAAGTGCAGCCTCTCGTAGAGAAGGGAGCCGAAATATTACGAATTATTTAACAGTGGTACAATCCGCAAGCCGAATTCCAGAAGTTCTGACAGCCCATCGGTTCTATTTAGAACTGACGTTAGAAGGTCAAAACGATGCCAATTGTTTCTTTTTGGAGTGTCAAGGCTTCAAAAGAACCCAAGAGGTTATTGAAATTACTGAAGTTACTTCTCAAACCTGGGGTACAAAAGGGCAATCAAAAGGTCAGGTGGTGAGAACTAAGCTTCCTAGCAATCCCAAGAGTGGTAATCTCATTCTGCGTAGAGGTACCACCAATTCTATGGATTTTTGGAAGTGGTTTGAAAAAGTCCAGCAGGGTAATTGGTCACAGCAACGTAGACTTGTTGCTTTGTCTATTTATAATCAGGCAAATCAAGAAGTGGCTAGATTTGAATTAGCCGGTGCATGGCCTGCAAGTTACAAGATTGCTGATGTCAACGCCCGCAGCCATGACATCGAAATTGAGGAGGTGGAGGTTGCTTTTGAGGAATTTAAACGCGTGAAATAATTAGGAGAATTATGTTTCCCACAGAGTTTGAATTTACATTGCCAAAGGGGTATCTAGACTCTGAAGGCAACCTCCACCGCAAAGGTGTAATGCGGTTATCAACAGCGATAGACGAGATTGCACCCTTGCGTGACCCACGCGTTAAAGCGAATCCCGTTTATGCCACAATTATTATCTTGTCACGAGTGATTACCCACTTGGGTGCTTTATCAGAAGTTACTCCGGCAATCGTGGAAAACTTTTTTTCCCAAGATTTAAATTACCTCCAAGATTTTTACCGTCGAATCAATGGCTTGGAAGGCGAAACTTCCATACCGGAAGATACAGTAAATTCTCCCGAAGCACTTCTTCATAATTGAATTGGGGAGTGCTGAGTGCTGAGGTTAAAGTTCCGAGTTCAAAGGCTCAACTTCCGAGTTCAAAGGCTCAACGTTCAATCAAAAAGGCTCAACTTCCGAGTTTTAAGCTTGAAACAATAATATTTCTTCCTAACTCCTAACTCCTAACTCCTAACTCTTAACTCCTAACTCCTAACTCAGCACTCAGCACTCAGCACTCCCCAATAACCTATGCGCCGTAAAAAGGATACTCTCTGCACAGAATTTGCTTTCACTCTTCCTAGAGGATTGAGTGATGGCGAACAACGAGTACATCGTCATGGGGTGATGCGTTTAGCCACCGCCAAAGATGAAATTTTGGTGCAACAAGAACGCAAAGTTCAAGAAAATCCGGCTTACGGTGTCTTGGTAATGCTTGCAAGGGTTATCACTCGCTTGGGCAGTTTCAATTCTGTTAGTCCTGATTTACTTGAAGGACTTCTCCTACATGACATTGCCTATCTCCGAGAATTTTACAATCGAATCAATCAGCAAGGCAATGTACACATTCCGACACAATGTCCCCACTGCAATACTCAATTTTCAGTGGAGCTAGAACTAGCGGGGGAGTCGTAAGCTACCCCTCTGATACTTTATATGAGGAGGTAGCTTTTATTGCTTATCATTTCCACTGGTCACAAGATGATATTTTAAATTTAGAACACACTACCCGTCAGCGCTGGGTGGCAGAAATCAATAAAATTAACCAAAAATTAATATGAAAGTTAAAGTTAGCTACTCACCAAATTTAAGTGAAGTCAATGAAGTTGACCTTACCACAGAAACTCCAACAAGAGGAGAATGGATAATAGGTCGTTCTCCTGATTCTGATTTACTCTTAGACAGCCCTGATATCAGTCGGGTACATGCTAAGTTTTTTGTTAAAAATGGAAATTACTACTTTTCTGACCTTGGCAGTAGAAATGGCTCAATAGTTAATGGGAAACAGGCTGAAAAAGATCGACCATATTCTTTGAGTGATGGAGATATTATTCGGATTGCAGATTATGTTTTGATTTTGGAAGCAGTTGCTCCCGTTTATGAACAACCAGAGACAGTCTTTAGAATTATAGATCCTTCACTGTTTTCTCGGCCGCGATCGCCTGAAAATATCAGCACTCCCAATGTCGTTAATCCAGGGCCTATTAGCCAAGAAATAGAAACACCTTCCCCAGAAATTAGCGAAATCTCCGAAGTTGTTTCTACTCCAAGTGATGATGTCATCCCAGTTGTGGAGATAATCGCCCCTGAAAACATCATTCAGCCAGCAGAAGCAGTTAGCGAAGTTCCCCATGATGTGCGTAATGAAATTGTGGATTTGCGGACATTAGTTGCAGCAGATAGTGAAGAAGTAGAAATTCCAGAAGTCAGCGAAGCCTCAGAAGTTTCTTTGCCTGAGCCTGATGACGCCATCGCTGCACCTGAAAACATCATTGAAACTCCCGAAAATGAAAGTGTCCTTCCAGAAGCTAACCACGATGAGGCTGTAGACTTTAAAGCAGCACGGGTGACAGAATCGACTTTCGTACAACAGCGTGATATAAGTGCTAGTCCAGAAACTAATTACGACGAGAATGCAGAGTTAGAGGCAGCACTAGAAGCAGAAGTTACCTTCGTACAACCACGTGATATTTTCAACGAAGTTCCTGTACAAAGTGCTATTCCAGAAACTACCTACGATGAGAATGCAGAGTTGGAGGCAGCACTAGCAGCAGAAGTTACCTCCGTACAGCCACGCGATATTTTCCACCAAATATCTGAGTCAGAAAGTGACATTCCCGAAACTACTCACGATGAAGTAGTGAATTTGGATATGCCAGTTGCAGAAGAAGTCAGTGAAGTTGTTGAAAACGCAGCAATTCAGCCGCCAGAAGCATTGAGCCAAGCAACACGGGATATAGATGAGGCGATAGATTGGGATGCGTCAGTTACAGCAGCAGATAGTGTAGATGTTGACGAAGTAGAACCTACTTCTGCGGTGGATGAAACAATAAGCGAAGTTTCTGAAGCATCAACTGCACCTGATGATGCCGTTGCGGAAGTTTTAAGCAATCAATACATTGATTTGAGTAATGCAAGTACTGAAGAAGTTAGTCTATACGTTGATGGCGTTGCTGCACAAATAAGTGAAATTTCTGACTCAGCTGATATTCCATCTTTGGAAACAACAGAAAGTGGAGCTACTGAGAGCATCAGTCAAACTATTGAAGAATTACCTGAAGTAGAAGAAGCTCGTTTTGATGAAACTCCAGAAGAAACAAATGTTAGTGAGTCTCCTCAAGCAATCATTGAAAGAAATATAGTACTGATTGCTCATGAAAGCAAGAAATCAGAACTTGTTGAATTGGTTTCTGAGCATCAAGAATTTTTCTCGCAGAGTTTTACTATTACTTGGCCATCTGTTAGTGAAATTTTACATCAACAGGCAGGGATAACGATTAGTCAACAAACCCCCGCACCAACTTCTGGAGGATATCAAACAATTGCTTCATTGGTTGGAGCCGGAGAAATTGTAGCAGTTATTTTCTTGCGAGATTTGCTGCAACCTCAGCCAGGTCAAGCAAATGAAGAAGCACTGTTAAGATTATGCACTATTAATCAAGTTTTATTGGCTACTAACTTGTCAACAGCAGAGGCGATTGTGCATTATCTGAAACACATATAACAATTCTAAATGAGTTATGAACAAAAATATCCCCGATTTCTTCAAGAAGTCGGGGATTTGAGCATTTTGGTGTTTAAAAGTAAAATATGATGACTATATTTTTTGAAAAGTTGCAAATTGCGTAGAATAATTTCAATATTAAAAATTAATCTCAAAATATACGTATATTTTAAAGTAAAACCTATTTAAAAAAATGGTTGTAACTTTTAAAAGTTTATTTAGACAGCCAGTTATTCTTTCAAGTGCGATCGCTACAATTTTACTAGTAGGAATTCAAAAACTAGGGGTTTTCGAGCCTCTAGAAATGAAGGTCTACGACCAAATGATGCAATTACGTGCCGACCCAGGCCCAGACACTCGTTTGTTGATTGTTGCGTTAAGTGAAAAAGATATCCAAAAATGGAATTGGCCCCTGTCTAGTGAACTTCTAGACCGGCTATTAGGAAAACTTGAAGAATATCAACCGCGAGTCATTGGTTTAGATATTTTTCGTGACTTACCAGTGCCGCCTGGTCATGACAAGCTACTGCAACGCCTCCAACAGAGTGATATCATCATTCCTATTTGCAAACATTCGGGTTCTAACAATCCGGGAATAGCACCCCCAAAAGGTGTTGAAGCAGAGCGAGTGGGATTTAATGATGTCGTAGAAGATACTGACGCTACAATTCGCCGCAACCTCTTATTAGTAAGTGCAGAAGAATCCGATTCTTGTCAAAGTACTTATTCTTTTAGCTTACAACTAGCACTCAAATATTTAGAAGTTGGAGGCATCCAACTAGAATTTACCCCCAAAAAAGAACTACAACTACGTAATACTGTATTTAAACCCCTACAAAGTAACGCTGGCGGCTATGAAAAAGCAGATACCAATGGCTACCAAATCCTGTTTAATTACCGTTCTGGTCATCAGATTGCCCAGCAGGTAACTATTACAGAAGTACTTGCAAATCAAATTAAACCAGATTTAGTTAAAGACCGCATCGTTTTGATTGGTTCAACAGCTAATAGTTTAAATGATATTTTTAATACGCCCTTTGCTAGCGGGAAGTCAGATAATTCTGGCAAAATGGCCGGAATTGAAATTCATGCCCACAGCGTTAGTCAAATTCTCAGCGCTGTTCTGAACAAACAACCTCTACTTTGGTTTTTGCCTGAGTGGGGTGAATTCCTTTGGATATGGGGATGGACTATAGTTGGTGGGTTGCTGGTATGGCGGATTCAACATCCGCTAGGCTTAGGATTGGCAGCAGCAACAGCCCTTGCAGTGTTATTTGGAGCCAATTTTGTCATTTTTACCCAAGCTGGATGGTTTCCAGTCATACCTCCGGCGTTGGGGTTAGTATTTACCGCCGGCAGTGTCCTTGCCTATAGTGCTTATCAAACCAAGCAAGAGCAAAAAGAAATTACCCAACGGGTTCAAGAACACCAACAATTAATTCTAGAATTGCAAGGTCTTTTACGGCAGCGTGGCAACGCCTCAAATGAAGCGCCAACGGTAATTGTTGATTCCATTGGGCAAGAAATTGCAGTAGGAACGCTACTAAATAACCGCTACAAAATTACTCAACCCTTGGGTTCTGGAGGATTTAGCAATACTTATTTGGCTGACGATATCCAGCGTCCTGGTAATCCGCAGTGTGTGGTTAAACAGTTGCGACCTCCTCGCCAAGATGCAGAATATTTAAATGTTGTCAGACGCCTATTCGACGCGGAAGCAGAAATTTTAGAAACTTTGGGTAAGCACCCACAAATTCCCCAACTGCTAGCTTTCTTTGAAGAAAATCGGCAATTTTCCCTAGTGCAAGAATTTGTTCGAGGACACGCTATGGATAAAGAGCTAACTGCTGGGAAGCGACTAAAACAAGCTGAAGTTTTGGAGATGCTCAAAGAAGTTTTAAACGTCCTTGTTTTTGTTCACAGCTATGGTGTAATCCATCGAGATATCAAACCTAGTAACTTAATTAGGCGAGAATCAGATGGGCACATTGTTTTAATTGACTTTGGCGCTGTTAAGCAGATTCAACCCCAGCAGCAAGAAGCTCAAACTATTTCAATTGGCACTCCTAGTTATGCACCTTCGGAACAAATGAGTGGGTTGCCAAAACTCAACAGCGATATTTATGCGTTGGGAATTATGGGAATACAAGGTTTAACAGGGGTAGAACCCAGAGAGTTTCGTAGAGACACAAATACTGGTGAAATAATTATCCAAAGTGTAGCTGATGCTAATCAACAAATTTGGCAACATTGGCGCGAATTCACTGAGGCTACAGACGAGTTAGTGATGATTTTAAATAAAATGGTACATTTCGACTTCACTCAACGATATCAGTCAGCCGCAGAGGTGCTTAAAAATCTCGAAAATGTTTAGTAAAAAGGTTGTATTCATTCTGAACATCGATTACTAATAAGGCTCGTTTCATATTGATTATTCTCCCTAAGTGCTAGTGTTAAAATGGACACTAAAAAGCGCTCTCCTTTTACGGAGAGCGCTTTTTGATGATTTAGCGAAACTTCAGAATTAACCGTTGATAGCAGG
>NZ_JAVRCS010000023.1:0-116390 GCF_034530635.1 Nostoc sp. EspVER01 | reverse complement strand
TCCGCGCTTGGATGGCTCCTCAAGATCAACCCCACGAACAATTTGTATTCCCTGAGGAGGTATTACCACGTGGTAACGCTCTCTAATAGACCAAATATCTTAGGCGGCGCTGGACGCGACCAAGAATCCACTGGGTTTGCTTGGTGGTCTGGTAACGCACGTTTAATCAACCTATCTGGCAAACTACTGGGCGCTCATGTTGCCCACGCTGGTTTGATTGTATTCTGGGCTGGAGCGATGACTTTGTTTGAAGTCGCTCACTTCATTCCTGAAAAGCCAATGTACGAACAGGGCTTGATCCTGTTACCTCACCTCGCCACTCAGGGCTGGGGTGTTGGTGCTGGTGGTGAAGTTATCGATACCTTCCCCTACTTTGTTGTTGGTGTACTCCACCTAATTTCCTCAGCCGTCCTTGGCTTTGGCGGTATCTATCATGCCGTTCGTGGCCCAGAAACCTTAGAAGAATATTCTTCTTTCTTTGGTTATGACTGGAAAGACAAGAACAAGATGACCAACATCATCGGATTCCATCTAATTATTTTGGGATGCGGTGCATTGCTTTTAGTGTTAAAGGCAATGTTCTTTGGTGGTTTGTATGACACCTGGGCACCAGGCGGTGGTGATGTTCGGATTATTACCAACCCGACACTGAACCCAGCAGTTATCTTCGGTTATGTAATCAAGTCTCCCTTTGGTGGCGAAGGCTGGATTATTAGCGTCGATAACTTAGAAGATGTGGTCGGTGGTCACATCTGGATTGCCTTTATCTTAATTTCTGGTGGTATTTTCCACATTCTTACCAAGCCTTTTGCTTGGTCACGTCGTGCATCCATCTGGTCTGGTGAGGCTTACCTCTCCTACAGCTTGGGCGCTCTGTCGTTGATGGGCTTCATTGCCTCCATCTATGTTTGGTTTAACAACACCGTTTACCCCAGCGAATTTTACGGTCCTACTGGTCCAGAAGCTTCTCAAGCTCAGGCTTTGACCTTCTTGATTCGTGACCAACGCTTGGGTGCTAACGTCGGTTCTGCCCAAGGTCCTACTGGTCTAGGTAAATACCTGATGCGCTCTCCAACTGGTGAAATCATCTTTGGTGGTGAAACCATGCGCTTCTGGGATTTCCGTGGCCCTTGGTTAGAGCCTCTACGTGGTCCTAATGGTCTTGATTTGGAAAAAATCAAGAATGATATTCAGCCTTGGCAAGCTCGTCGCGCCGCTGAATACATGACCCACGCTCCTCTGGGTTCTTTGAACTCCGTGGGTGGTGTGGCTACTGAAATTAACTCTTTCAACTACGTATCTCCTCGCGCTTGGTTGGCGACTTCTCACTTCGTACTAGGATTCTTCTTCTTAGTTGGTCACTTGTGGCACGCTGGTCGCGCACGGGCTGCGGCTGGTGGTTTTGAGAAAGGAATTAACCGTGACACTGAGCCAGTGATGTTCATGGACGACCTAGATTAGGTTGTAAAGTTTATTTCATCACTGACAATTAAGTAATTTAAAGGCTCTTGCATAAAAGCAAGGGCTTTTTTTATAGGAAAATTAGTAATCTATTGATTAAAGTGAGCGATTTGCCAAGGTAACTAATCTATGAATGATGATGCCAATTTTATTGATGCTTTGCGATGGACATCTGAAGCTAAGGAAAAGTTACAAAATATTCCCTTTTTTGTCCGCTCTCAAGCTAAAGCCAGAATTGAACAGCTAGCTCGTGAAGCAGTTCAAGAGGTTGTTACCGCTGATTTGGTAGAACAGGCTAGGCTTGAGTTTGGACAATAAAACATTCTGGAGGTCGTAACAATGACAGTCGCCAAGAATCGAGCAGACCGAGTAATGCTTTACGACATTAGCTGGCAACAGTTTGAAAATCTTCTAAAAGACTTGGGGGAGCATCGGGCAGCACGGTTAGCTTACGATCGCACTACTTTGGAAATTATGACACCTTTACCTGAACACGAACATTACAAAGAGGTAATTAGTGATTTAGTCAAAGAAATCGCTGATGTGCTGGATTTAGACTATGAAAGTTATGGCTCGACTACTTGGAAACGAGAAAGCCGAATGGCAGGGTTAGAGTCAGATAACTGCTTCTATTTCCAGAATGAAGCTACGGTTCGGGGTAGATTGGATCTGGACTTGAGACAAGACCCACCGCCTGATTTGGCACTGGAAATTGATGTTACCAGTAAGTCTTTAAATCGTTTTCCCATTT
The DNA here is from genome assembly GCF_034530635.1 of Nostoc sp. EspVER01. Classification (NCBI taxonomy): domain Bacteria; kingdom Bacillati; phylum Cyanobacteriota; class Cyanophyceae; order Nostocales; family Nostocaceae; genus Nostoc; species Nostoc sp. EspVER01. The sequence goes on along the minus strand of NZ_JAVRCS010000023.1, from coordinate 114,178 downwards.
ATGCCCGCCTGGGAGTACCAGAACTCTGGTGTTATGATTCCGGTGAACTCAAGATTTATCTCCTGCAAAATGGGGAATATGTCGAGTCAGAGAAGAGTCTGGTGTTTCCTACTTTAGCAATTCGGGATCTGCCGAAACTGATTGAGCAAAATCGGGCAAATGGCAGACGGGCAATTCGTCAGGCGGTTCGGGAATGGGTGAAAAAAGGCGGGAAGGGTGAACTACCCAGTTAACATAATTTACGAATTATTATCAATTTCCTCCCACATTCATCGCTGTTAAAAAAGCCTTTTGACTCACATCTCTATAAACTGTATTTAAATACTTCATTACTACATCACTTGAAGTTGAATTTACTGCGCTTTCCTCTTCCTTCGCAAGGGGGATTGCTCCTAATACATCTAATACCATCTCACTCGTGGACGGCGCAATAACTACCAAGGATGACTCTAGTGGCTCATTATATTGCCAAAAGTAATCAATTCTTATAGAGTATTTATTATTAGGAATTGACTGTTGAACATCAGGCGTTTCTGTAGTATTGGGTTCCTTATTGGCACTACGTAATTGGCGTAAATCACTGATGATTTGCTCTTTGGTACGTCCGCGCAATTGAAATAGTACAAAGGGGTCTTCACTGAAGCGATCGCCTAACTGATAGTACAGCGCACCAATGTGTTTACAGGGATTTGCTTTATCAGGACAAGAGCATTTACTCTGGACATCACCAAGGGTAAAAGGAAATATCGAAAGACCATTAGCCGTAAACACTTCTTCTATATTTTGTGGCATTTCTCCTGCTAGTAACTTGGCAGCAAAAATTGCCCTTTGGGACATGGTTTCAATTACATAACCCCATTGCTCATCGCTAAAAGGTTCAAGGGAAAGGGAAACTTTATAAGGTTCTACTTCACTACCTTGCACCCTAGCTAATACTTTTGCACCTTTAAATTCAATACTGAGAACATTTCCTTGACGAGCATAATTTCTCGCACGTTCTAAACGCTTTTTAAAGCGATAGGAATCTAGCAAATCTAGCCATTGTTGTGACCACCATTCGCGGCTTGCTTGTAATGTGTAATTAGTCATAATCAATTTAAAAACTTAGTAGTCTGTCTTATTAATTTTATGAGGTTCGTAGTGAGTGCTTTAGCACTCAAATTAAGGACTAGAGTCCTTACTACGAACTTATTCTGCATCATCATCAATCACTGCACTGCGGTCGAGTAGTAATAAGTTCCGAAGTTGGTCTGTATCCATTTCGGTCAACCATTCTTCACCAGCACCTACAACTTGTTCAGCTAGTTGTTTTTTACTTTCAATCATGTCATGAATTTTTTCTTCTAAAGTGCCTGTGCAAACAAATTTATGTACTTGCACATTCCGGGTTTGACCAATCCGAAATACTCTATCTGTGGCTTGATTTTCCACGGCTGGATTCCACCATCTATCAAAGTGGAATACATGATTTGCTCGTGTTAAATTCAGTCCGACACCACCCGCTTTCAGAGAAAGAATCATAATTGGCGGCCCTTGAGGATCGTGTTGGAAACGATCGATCATTTCCTCACGTTGTTTTTTACTGGTACTGCCATATAAAAAGAATATTTCTCGCCCTAGCTGTTTTTCTAAATAGGGTTTAAGTAATTTACCCCACTCAGCAAATTGTGTGAAGATTAAAGCTCTGTCGCCTTCTGCTAAAACTTCTTCTAACATTTCTTCTAGCCGCAGAAGTTTGGCTGAATTATGTTGCTCTAATGTCGCTTGTTTCAAATATTGGGCTGGGTGATTGCAGATTTGTTTGAGTTTGATTAACAAAGCCAAAATCATCCCCCGACGTTGCAATCCTTCAGCAGATTCAATCTCTATTAAAGATTGTTCTACAACTTGTTGATAAAGTGCAGCTTGTTCACCAGTTAAACCGCAAAATACGGTCATTTCTTGCTTGTCTGGTAAATCTTGAATTATGTCGCGATCGCTTTTCAATCGCCGCAGTATAAATGGTTGCACTAATGAACGTAACTGAGTCAAAGAAGCCGTATCACCATACTTTTCAATTGGCATGGCAAATCGACGCTGGAAAAATTGCTTATTGCCTAAATACCCAGGATTGAGAAAATCCAAAATAGACCATAATTCTTGCAGTCTATTTTCTACGGGTGTCCCCGTCAATGCAATGCGAAATGTAGCTTCTAATTCCCGCACTGCTTTTGACTGCTTCGCCTCTGGATTTTTCACATTCTGGGCTTCATCTAAAACTATTATCTGCCAAGATACACTTTGCAATGATTTGATATCTCGATGAAGAAGTGAGTAGCTGGTAACGATTAAATCGTGCTTTTTCACGGCTTCTAAAAACGCTTTCCCTTTTGGGCGTTTGTCACCGTGATATTGCAAAATTTTCAGGCTTGGTGCAAATTTATTGACTTCCCTTTCCCAGTTGCCTAAAACCGAAGTTGGACAAACTAGCAGTGTTGGATTTTCTAGTGCATCTTGTTCTTTTAAGTGCAGCAGAAAAGCAATGAATTGGACAGTGTTATGGCAAATAATATTGTTAGCGACAAAATTATGATGTTCGCTAACTTCAAAGTCATAAACCCATCCATCATAATCTATCTCTTCTATTGATTCTATCCGGCAATAAAATACCTCTTGGTCGAGAAGACATTGCAAAGACTGTCTTGTTAAGCTCAACTGTTCTAAATCTAGGTTGCTATATGCTGTCAGGGTTTGAGTTGTCCACTTGGAATGTTTGAGTAGCTGATACTGTTCTTGGGCTTCTCCACTGATAATACGGTTCATCCCAGCTATTACTCGCCGTAAACTATCTCTAGAAAATTGCTGTGAACCATTAATGTAAACAGTGTTGTGCATCCCAAAATGCCGCAATGGGAGTCCCGTTGCTATGACTGTTTGGGCAACCATATCAGAAGCAGGAATTCCTTCAATATTTGTGTTACTGACCAGTTGACAAATTCGTTCTAACTTGCTCTGTTTTTCTAAGTTATTAAAACCAATTTCTTGGATAAATCTGCGGGCAGAATTCCCTCCAATTACACCAATATAGTAAGTGCGTAAAGTATGAGTTCCATTAGTGGCACACTTCAGTTTGGGCGATATTCGCAACCAAATGCCGAAGCGCCGCAACAGTGCAGAAAGTTGCTGAATTAGTAAAGCTGAAGCTGTAGAAATCTCAATACTCCGCATACTAAAAACAACAGCAGATTCAGCATCGAAATAGTTTTGTAAAAATATCCGCACACTATCCAAGTCTGCTTGCATAATGAAGGGCGGAATAGATTTTTCTGCCGATAGTTTTCCCCAAATATAACCTTTAGCTTCTAAGAATTCCCGATAGGCTTGGCTATTAACTCGAAGAGAAGCAACTCTGTTAGGGAAGGTAGAGATATTAGGGCTGTTAATTTTGAGGTTATAGCGCTTTTGAATGCGTTGGCAAGTCTGGAGTAGATCCTCTAATACTCTGGTGTCTTTTTGGGATATTGTGACTCTTCCCACATCGGGTAGTTCATGCCCTTCAGCAATCTGCCAAGCAAGAAACTTGACTAAATCAGGGTCTTGTGGTTGTCCATTCCAGAGCGTTTTACCTGGTACACAAACGTAATCACCCACCTGTAAGTTATTTGTCCAACCTTTACTTGTTAGCAGCTTGTGACGATGAGTGATTGTGATATTGCTACCGTCTTCTAGCGTGATTTTTCGCAATTTTTCGCAGACTTGCTGCCGATACAATCGTCTGACATTAGCTTGGACAATTTTGCCAGTTTTTTCATCTATGGAATTAACTAGTAATTGCTCTGTGGGGTTAGACCAAAATCCTTCGCCGTCAAATTCTGTTTCTCCAGCATGAGTTGTCCAGATTGTCTCGGCTGTGCGTAACAGTCCACTTGCATTTACTAGAGTATCATTCGCTACGCATTTACCGAGTCCCATATCGTCAGCGAGACATGCACCTAAGCCCCAACGTTCCAAGAAGGATAGCCAAGCAGCGCCTCGTTCTTGATAGGGTCGCAACTGTCCTTTAAAGCCTGCTGGTGTCGGTAAAGGTGCGATCGCTTGATTATTATTTAGCGCCCCAATCAACTCTTGCAATGCCCCAGATGCCTCAAAGCTAACCACTGGTAATTTTTCAATTACTTGGGTATCCCCTGTACTGAAACGCAAGGCATCTTCCAGTGAAAGCGCCATTTGGTCTTTGCGAGTGGTAAAAAAGGTTTGGGCTGTTTTGATATCTTGGGGGCGCAATTCTACCCACTCGCCGTTAATTTCTACTAGGGGACTATTTAAAGCCACAAGTTTATCAAACTCGGCTTTGGAAATAGTCTGTCCGCCAATTGCCAATTGCCATTGAAAATTTAGTAAACTCTGCAACCCTAAACGTCCCTGCTTTCCTTTTGGGGTTTCGGCAGTAATTTTCAAACCCAAACGATTTGCCCATCCTTCACGGTTTGCCAAACTGGGAGGCAAAATTACTCCTAAACCACTGTCTTCCAACCTCCAAGCTACAGCTTTGATAAACTCATAAGCTTGAATGGGGGTGAGACGAGAAGATTGGGGATATTCGCTTTCAAAACTGCCTACTATTGTTGGATATAATCGGGAAGCTACACCCAAACCTCGCAAAAATGTTTCCTGTGGTTGCTCAATTGTCCGATTTTCATAAACCAATCGTTCAACTGGATTGTTCCAAATAGTTGCCGCATCCACTAAAAACTCAGGATTGTCAGCCGCTTGCAGGAAATATGCTAACGTCCAATCTGTTTCACCGGACTCTGGAGAACGCAGTTGAAAACAGGTACGAAATAGAGTTTTAAGAGTTAATTGGTATTGTAGCGGCATAGTCCAAGCCTTGAGTGCCGCTTCCAGTCGTTCTACTTCAATGGCATCTGCATTGACAGTGCCAGATGTACTAGTTAAGGCTTGCAACCACTGTCGCACCCCAGCTGGTAAAGATGCGATTGCCTTAGCTTCAATTGGAGGTTGAGAACCTACCATTTCTCGTACTTGGGCATCTATCGTACTGTTGAGAAATCCCAAAAGTAATTCTTGAGGTTCGGCTGGAAAGTCTACTGCTAGGTTAGGGGATAAGGAGGATGAGGAGGATCTTACTCCCCCTGCTCCCTCATCTCCCCCCACTCCCCACTCCCCACTCCCCACTCCCTCTTGATAAGTGCGACAAACCAACGGCATAGTTGCAGAAAATTTTTCTAGGCGGGTTCCATCTACAGCGCTATCTAGAAGTACTTGCCATTTGGCAGCAAATGCACCATCTGATTGTCGGTCAATTGCTGGTAAAAACTTACACCGTGAGATTAAATCTAAACTCCAGCGGGCAACCTGTGACCAAAAGCGTAAATCTCCACCCAAAAAGGCATCTTCCCCTTTAGCAGCATTTAAGGGAACAGCAGCGAGAAATTTTACTGCTTCGCTGGGGTTGAGACAAAAACCCTCAACTAGCCACGGTTGTAAATATTGTGGGGAGTCTGTATTTTCCCCCAAGCTGACAGAATGTACAGGGAAAATCGCTGTTGTTCCTTCATCACTGCTTTCTGGGATATAAGTTGGTAGGGCAATGATTTGGGAGTGCGTTGGCAAACTGATTTCAGTGGCACTGGCGGCTTTGCGTGTTCGCCCAGTAGTTGCGATCGCTTTGCCAACACCAGAGGCAAACGCAACTTGGGGTTTTTGGATGAAGTTGGTAATTGCCATGTTCTGCGATCGCAACCACTCACTCAACTCAACCGATGTCATTGCCAATGGATGTAGTGCTATATCTCCAGATCCACTAGGCTCTAAATTTACTCGTGGCGATCGCCAAGTTTCCCCCCAAATAAATAAACGACTATTTTGATTTCTTAGTAACCAATTACAGTGTAAAATCGCCATTTGCTAATTACTTATATTTTCCCAAAACTCAATAATTAAAATTGCAACTATTCTACTTTTTGCATTTTATCAAGAAGACTTTTTGACAAAGTTGTGCATACAATAAATATTTAAGTAATTATTCCACATAACATTGTTAATAATGAAATTTCCCCTAATTAAAGTTTTAAAAAATGGAATATTAGTGGAACTAGATTATATACATCCTCAAGAGCATGAGGTTGTAAGAGCATTACTGAATGTTGTCATTGTTGAAGGTAAAACCTATCCGCAAAAGCAACCTTTGTCTCAGGCAGAATTTTCTGCTTACTGGTTAAGCAAAGATGCCTTTGTTGTCAGAACATCTGTTGTAGATCCTACACACAAGCCAAAAGAAATATTAGGGGCGTTTTATTTAAAGCCAAACTTTCCCGGTCGGTGTAGCCATATTTGCAATGCTGGTTTTATTGTACAACCTGGGTTACGAGGTCAGGGTATAGGGCGGTTCATGGGAGAGGCTATGCTTTTGACAGCAGCAAACCTGGGCTACGAAGCAGTAATGTTTAATTTGGTCTTTGAGACTAATATACCTTCAATTACACTTTGGCAGTCGTTAGGATTTGAGATTATTGGGCGAATTCCAGGTGCGGCGAAGCTAGAGAATGAGCAGATGGTAGACGCGCTGATGATGTATCGCGCTTTGTATTGAACGACTTGTCTATCTTTGTATGTACCAGAAGTCAGCCATAGGGCATAAATGTTAGGATTGCCACAGAAAGAGAATAGCGAAAGAGAAGGAAAAAAAACTGAATGGCAGAAGTTGACAAGTCAATATCCTTCGATGGAAGGGATATTCGACTGAAAGTAGGCCTACTTGCTCCCCAGGCTGGTGGGTCGGTTTTGATAGAATCAGGGGACACATCCGTTTTAGTGACGGCTACGCGATCGCAAGCCAGAGAAGGCATTGATTTTCTTCCTCTTACAGTAGATTACGAAGAAAGGCTATATGCCGCTGGTCGGATTCCCGGCGGGATCATGCGGCGGGAAGGTCGCCCACCAGAAAAAACAATTCTCACCAGCCGTCTTATAGACCGTCCCATGCGTCCTTTGTTCCCCTCATGGTTGCGGGATGACCTACAAATTATTGCTTTAACGCTGTCGATGGACGAGTTAGTTCCACCCGATGTGTTAGCAGTTACAGGCGCTTCCATCGCTACCCTGATTGCTCAAATCCCTTTTAATGGGCCAATGGCAGCAGTGCGGGTTGGTTTAGTGGGAGATGATTTCATCATTAACCCCACTTATGCTGAAACTGAAGCTGGAGATTTGGATCTGGTAGTAGCAGGTTCACCACATGGCGTGATCATGGTGGAAGCGGGAGCCAATCAGTTGCCAGAGCGAGATATTCTTGAGGCGATTGACTTTGGTTATGAAGCAGTGCGGGACTTAATCAAAGCGCAGCAAGATTTAATTGCAGAACTGGGTCTGGTAATAGTGCAAGAAGCACCACCAGAAGTAGACCAGACGCTAGAAAATTATATCCGCGATCGCGCCAACGGTCAGATCAAGAAAATCCTGTCTCAATTTAGTTTGACCAAACCCGAACGCGATGCAGCTTTAGATGTCGTCAAGGATGAAATTGCCGCGACGATTACCGAACTGCCAGAAGAAGACCCCATTCGAGTTGCTGCAACTGCAAATAAGAAGGCACTTGGTAACACTTTTAAAGATATTACCAAACACTTCATGCGGCGACAAATCATCGAAGATAACGTCCGCGTTGATGGTCGTAAACTCGATCAAGTGCGTCCGGTTTCCTGTTTAGTTGATGTCTTACCAAAGCGAGTCCACGGCAGCGGTTTATTTAACCGGGAACTAACTCAGGTATTATCCACTTGTACTCTGGGTACACCTGGGGATGCTCAAAACCTCAACGATGACATGCAGCTAGATCAGCACAAGCGTTATCTGCATCATTACAACTTCCCCCCCTTCTCAGTTGGTGAAACCAAGCCAATGCGGGCCCCAGGAAGGCGTGAAATTGGTCACGGAGCATTAGCAGAACGAGCGTTAATACCTGTGCTACCGTCCAAAGAACAATTTCCCTACGTGATTCGCATCGTATCGGAAGTACTTTCCTCCAACGGTTCCACCTCAATGGGTTCAGTCTGCGGTTCCACCCTCGCCTTGATGGATGCTGGTGTACCAATTCTCAAACCCGTTAGTGGGGCAGCAATGGGTCTGATTAAAGAAGGGGACGAAGTACGAGTCCTAACGGATATCCAAGGCATTGAAGACTTTTTGGGCGACATGGACTTCAAAGTTGCCGGGACGGATACCGGGATTACCGCCTTGCAGATGGATATGAAAATCTCCGGTTTGTCTTTGGAGGTTATTGCCCAAGCGGTTCACCAAGCGAAAGCAGCCCGGTTGCACATTCTGGAGAAAATGCTCGCGTGCATTGACACACCACGGACTGAAACTTCACCTTATGCCCCACGTCTGTTAACGATCAAGATTGATTCAGACATGATTGGTTTGGTAATCGGGCCTGGAGGCAAGACTATTAAGGGTATCACAGAGGAAACTGGTGCAAAAATTGACATCGAAGATGATGGCACCGTGACAATTTCTGCTGTGGATGAGAACAAGGCCAAGAGAGCCAGAAATATCATCCAAGGCATGACCCGCAAGTTGCACGAAGGGGATGTCTATGCCGGACGCATTACTCGGATTATACCGATAGGTGCATTTGTGGAATTTTTGCCAGGAAAAGAAGGCATGATTCACATTTCTCAACTAGCTGACTACCGCGTTGGCAAAGTTGAGGATGAAGTAGCGGTAGGCGATGAAGTGATTATCAAAGTGCGCGAAATTGATAACAAAGGTCGGATTAATCTCACTCGCTTGGGTATCCACCCAGATCAAGCAGCAGCAGCAAGAGAAGCAGCGGCGGTGAATCGGTAACTCGATTTGGGATTTTAGATTAGATTAAATCTAAAATCCGCGATGCCTATCGTGAAGGCATCGCCGTATGCTTCTCTAATTTGAAAAATTACGAATTACGAATTACGAATTACGAATTACGAACTTCTATGTTGTTCATATTTTTGAAACTCTTTTACTTCTCTAATTCTGCCAACTTCTGTTGAGCAAAGTTTTGCACTTGCTGATCTGGGTCATTCTCTGCTTTGTCGCGCAATAGTGTTAAAGTCTGGGGATGTTGAGGAAATTGCTTGATAATTATCTCTAGTGCAACCCGTCGAGGATTGGTTTCATAGTCTCGCTTACGCTTAAAGGGGTCATTAACAGCGCAGTTATAGTAAATTTCAAACAACTCAGGCTGATATCTGAAGTGTTTGGCTAATGCTTGGATTGCTGCACTTCGCATATTCCATTGATTATCAGCAGTGGCGCGGTCTTTGAGAATCCAGCGAGTGTCCGGGTGATTTGGGAAATTACTGGCTAATGCTTCGATAGCTGCACTTCGCACATTCCATTGATTATCAGCAGTGGCGTGGTCTTTGAGAAACGAGAGGGTTTCTGGGTCATCTTTGAAATTGCTGGCTAATGCTTCGATGGCTGCACGTCGCACATACCATTGATTATCAGCAGTGGTGAGTTCTTTGAGAAACGAGAGGGTTTCCGGGTCATCTTTGAAATTGCTAGCTAATACTTCGATGGCTGCACGTCGCACATACCCTTCATTATCAGCAGTGGCGCAGTCTTTGAGAATCGAGTGGGTGTCCGGGTCATCTTTAAAATTGCTGACTAATACTTCGATGGCTGCACGTCGCACATACCCTTCATTATCAGCAGTGGCACGGTCTTTGAGAATTGAGCGGGTGTCTGGGTCATCTGGGAAATTCCTGGCTAATCCTTCGATGGCTGCACATCTGACATAGTTTTTATTATCAGCAGTAGTGAGGTCTTTGAGAAACGAGTGGGTGTCTGGGTCATCTTTGAAATTGCTAGCTAATGCTTCGATGGCTGCATATTGCACATACTGATAATTATAATTATAAATAGTGGCGCGGTCTTTAAGGCAGTGTAAGGCATCACGGTTATCTTTCCAAATTGTGGCGATTGTTACAACTGCTCGAATGCGAACTTCCTGAACTAGCTTAGTTTCTTTTGCATTGTCATAGGTGTAATAATACCAGAGGTCATATTTGGTTAAGTCTTTTACCTTGCCAAATAATTTATTAGCCACTGGTGCAATTATCAAGCGATTTCTCACTTCTGCAAGACACTTAGCCGCTAAAAACAAGTTGATAAATTTTTTCTCTTCGCCATCTTGCACCATCAAGTAATCAAGAATTTCACCAACAAATTTTGCATCAATCATTCCGGCAATTAGCTGTAATACCTCATGCCAAGTTTCATCTTGCCAGTGTTTGCCAAAAACTTCAGTTTTGAGATCGTCAATTGAAATACTGCCTTCCTTCTCAAACTGCCAGACAAACTCCCAAGCACAGAAATATTCTAAAAATTTCCGATGCAGAAAGGCATTGCTTGCTATCCAGCCAATAAACCATTCCAGCATAATACTCACGCCTGCTAAGTGCTTGACTACGAGTATATAGACCAGTTTGAGAAATCTTTCTAGATTTCTGGGTTTTTAGGCAGTGCGAGTCTATTCATCCAAAACTTAAGATTATCTGAATTTATATGCTGCGATCGCACCTCTATGCTACCTGAAGATTTGTTAAAAATAACTATATACTGTGCATGAATATTAGGAGTAATTTTATGGTTCTACAAGTTAACCCCATCCAAAAAGAACCAATTGTTACTTGGGAAGCACTTCCAGCCGACTTCATTTTACCCGACGAGCCAGTGGAAAATATTCAACAACCTGCGATCGCTGCTGCGCTTACCGATGCTTTGGGAAGCACAGGACGCATCCAACCTCAAATGCTGATTGGCTCTAATTTTGGACTTGTAGCCACAGTCAACAAAAAAATCGTTGTCAAAGCACCAGACTGGTTTTATGTCCCTCAAGTACAGTCTGTGGGAACAAATGTAGTTCGTCGCAGCTACACCCCAAATTTAGAAGGCGCTGCTGTAGCTGTAGTGATGGAATTTCTCTCAGACACAGAAGGTGGAGAATTATCAGTCCGCTCAACTCCGCCCTACGGTAAACTCTATTATTACGAAAAGATTCTCCAAGTTCCAACCTACGTAACCTACGACCCTTACGAACCAAGTATAGAACTACGGTGCTTGCAAAATGGACAATATACTTTGCAGCAAGCAGACGCCAATGGACGCTTTTGGATTCCTGAGTTAGAGTTATTTCTCGGAATTTGGCAAGGTGAAAGATTATGCCAAACCATGAATTGGCTGCGCTGGTGGGATACAGAAGGAAATTTGCTGTTGTGGAGCAGCGAACAAGCTGAACAAGAACGCCAGCGTGCTGAACAGGAACGCCAGCGTGCTGAACAAGAACGTCAACGTGCTGATATATTAGCAGCTAAGTTACGTGAGCTAGGTATTGACCCTGATGCGTAGGCGTAGCCCGTTGTAGACATCGCATAACCTAAAGAGATGCTGGGAATAATAATTTTGGGACATCAGCACCAAAATTCTATGAAACAGCAAAAAAATCAATTCAGCCATCTTACTGCGATCGAAAGAAATTATCTATCATTTCCGGCACAGTTTTTATTAAATCAAAACCTTCTACAAGGCAAAATACTAGACTTTGGTTGTGGCTTTGGTAATGATGTTAAAATATTGCGCCAAAAAGGTTGTGATATTACAGGTTATGACCCTTATTATTTTCCAGAATATCCTGATACTAAATTTGATACAATAATTTGCTTTTATGTTTTAAATGTTTTATTGACTGAAGAACAAACTAAGGTTCTTATGGAAGTATCACATTTATTAAAACCAGGAGGCAAAGCTTATTATGCTGTAAGAAGGGATCTCAAGAAACAAGGTTTTAGAGAACATTACGTTCACAAAAAACCTACTTATCAGTGTATTGTCAAACTTCCCTTTACTTCAGTTTGTTTAGATGAACATCGTGAAGTCTATGAATATGTTCACTATAACCATCAACGCAATTCATCTAATTATTGTATATTTTGTAATCCTCGTAAAAGTCTCAAACTATTAACTGAATCAGCAACTGCTTATGCAATTTTTGATGGCTATCCTATAAGTAAAGGCCATGTTTTAGTTCTTCCCAAACGTCATGTTGGCAGTTATTTTGAACTACCATTTAAAGAACAATCTGCTTGCTGGTTCATGGTTAACAAAGTACAAGAAATTCTCAAAGTAGAATTTGAACCTGATGGCTTTAATATAGGAATGAACATCAATCGAGCCGCAGGTCAAAATATTATGCACGCCAGTATTCATATTATCCCTCGTTACAAAGGTGATACTGTTGGCTCTAAAAGTGGAATCAGGAACGTTATTCCTAAAAAGCAATAGTTTTTTACTGGCAGCTTGCAGTAGTAAATCTTGATTTATGGAAAATGCATAAATCTGAAAAACCTGATTTTCATTCTTGTTAAAAATATTGCAAAATATTTCAGTTAATCCAGATTATCTGGATCTATTCCCAGCGCTCTTAATTGTTCCGTCAATTGTTGCACCCGTTGTTCTGCAATTTGAGCGCGTTGTGCTTCTTGTTGAGCGCGTTGTGCTTCTTGTTGAGCGCGTTGTGTCTCTTGTTGAGCGCGTTGTGTCTCTTGTTTGACTTGTTCTGCGGGCGTGAGATACCGTTGTCCTTGCTCATCATACCAATACATCCATTCCCGCGTTACGCCGCAATAGTTGCCCCTTTCGCAACCAATTCCTAAGCCAATTTCTGGTAGCCAAACAGGGTTTCCCTCTTGCAATTCATATTTACCATTAACTAACTTATGTACTTCCAGATGCGGTTTGCGGCGGCGACGAGAGGAATAAATTACGTAATAAAGTACACCCAAAGCCTCATATTCAGCCAATTTAGTAGTATATTCCTTGCGATAATTTTGGGAAACTACTTCTAGCACGAAAATCGGTACAACATTTTCATCCCACAGCACATAACTGGGACGCAGTTCCTCATCATAAAACCGCTCTACCCCTAAGCTCAAAAACCCATCTGGCACAATTGGTGGTTTATCTGGGTGATAATAAATACCCATATCTATGCCAAACAACCAGTCCATGCGTTCTGACCAAAGTATCAGCAGGATCGCCTTCAGCAAGCCTGGTATTAATTCTTGTAGTTCATTATCCACAGGCGTTTCATCAGAGTCTGGTAGTTCCTCGGCTGAGGGCAAGTACCTTGGCAAGTTGTACTCTAACATGGCTGGTTTCCCCAAAACTCAAAGGATATTTGGCTCACCAGAATTATAGCGATTTATCTGCTAGCGATGTCTTCGCAGAAATCAGTCGTTAGTGCATATTTTTGTTCTAGGGACTTCCAAATAAAAAAATACTCAACTACTTCTTGTGGGGTGGGCAACATGAGCGCCCATATAAAAGGGCGCTCGTGTCGCCCACCCCACAAGATTGGGTAATTTATTTGTTGGAAGTTCTCTACCTAATTTACTTGCAGACGATAAATAAATATCTTGACCTTTTTGATTATTTTATGGCCAAAGTCACAAGAACGATTTGGATTCAAGTTGCGATCGCCCATTACCATGATGCACTAAGGCTGCTGTTCCATGTTCTGAAGCACGTAACTCTTTGTCAGAGATTTGTGGCTCCTTGCTATAGACTGAACTTAGTAAGATATTCAGAACTCCACTTGTTTCAGCTTGGCTGACGGCGCGATGTGTAATCAATTCACCTACATTCAATATCACGTTGTCTTCTGGGTCAAGAATGACACGGGTAACTGGACGACCCAATGCTTGTTCAATCCGTTGATTTTTCATTGCCTGTCTGCTGCGTCCTTGTAACTTTTCTGCCTTCGCTTTCAAGGCTTGCCAGAAAGTGTTGAGATTCTCTTGAGCGATGCTTACTCGATCGTCCAGTTGAACTTTGTTTTCTAACCATCTGTCACTTGCAGTAGAACGGACTGCGGTTGCCAGATTCAGACCGACAGCGTTGAGCAATTCTGCTTCTTTACCGTAAATCTGAGCGCGATCGACAAGGGATTCTGTCACAATCTGCCCAGATGCCGCAATAATTAAGCCATCGTCAGTACGCACTGTTCGCAGGACTCTACGCCCTCTTGCCTGCTGGATCGCTACATTTGCTGCCAAGGAATCAACTGAGTGACGCAGACTAGCAGCGCTGCTCTGAGTTACGCTGCCAATTCGATTGCCAACAGATGCTGTTGCTGCTTGTAAATTGCGGCTGATGTTGGCAGTCAGACTGCCACCCGTGGCTCGATAGAGTTCATCAAGGATGCCCAGGCGATCGGCTGCTTCTGCATTGAGTAGGGTGACTTCTTGACCCTTTAGTAGCAGTACATTCCCATCTGGAGTCAGCACATCCCGCTCGAGACGCTTGCCAATCACATATACTTTTTGTTCGGCAGGATCGACCAAATTGTTAGTCACAGAAGCAGTTGCATCTCGATTGAAGTCTTGTAGTTTGCTGCTAGTAGCATCAGTTGCAGCTTGCAATTGCTCACCTGCATTCTGGCTTGCTGACTGTAGCCCGCGGTTCACTTTCTCTACCGAGCTTTGTAGTTGCTCATTCACAGTTTGAGCTGCTGTTTGCAGTCTGCGGTTAGTAGTCTGGGCCGAGTCCTGCAATTTATCTCCAGTTGCCTGAACGGCTCCTCGGATACCACCAACCTGTTCTTCCATCAATTGAGCAATTTCTGGAGGTACAAAAGCAACATCATCACCAATTTTCAGTGTTTCGCTAGCAGGAACAAACGATCGCCCCGAATAAGCATCGGCAAATACACCGCCAGAAACTTCATATCCTTCCACCAGTCCACTATGCTCATCAAAGAACAAATCGACCAATCCACCCAGATAAAGTCCCTCTGTAGTTAGAATTTTCTTTTTTTTCAGGACGATATTCTGGTGCAGAATCTCTTTAATTACAGGGACACGATGTGCCTTCACAACAGATTTTTTCGACTTAACTACGATCGCATCTGACCCGATGGCTTGTACCTCTTGTAAAGGAATCACTTTTGCGTCTCGAAATAGTCCCTTCTCTGCAACTAGAAAACCCAAAAGTTGATTGCGTTCCCGATCGACAATTAAATCGATGATTCGGACAATTTTCTTACCTGTGTCGTAGGTGACGACCACTTTATCGAGAATATCAGTACCTTTAAGCATTATATATCCCTGGTCTTTTTATTGATTTGGTTGTTGAATTATTTGTTCGTTAGTAGTCCGAAATTTCAGTTGAAAATATTGTCCTTCTCGTCCAAAGCCGGGAACTATATCAATCACACCAAAGTATTCGGAAAGTACCCCAAATATTGCCAGCAGAATGATTAAGCTGGTGATATTCGCTCCAGTATTAGAGCGTTGTCCTACAAGTCTAGGCATTTGTTCTTTTATTTATTGTTGTTTTTTAGGGCTAACCTTACTGAAAAAATCATACAAGACTATTAATATATTTTTTATCTACAATTTGCCCTGATTAACTTTAATCTTTAGGAATAAAAAATAAAGGTTATCTTTTCTAAAGATAGATACGATTCTGTTTGCCTTCAATCTTTTGGAAGTAACTATTTTTAGTTAATTGAGCTTTATTCATCTTCAAGAGAACATCAAACTTCTCAGAAAGCTTTCACGACTTCCTTAGATTATTGCACAAATATTTTATGGTAAAATGGAGGTTTTACCAGAAAGCTAATGGTAATATGCGATACGAACAAATCAAAAGCCAATCGGTTGGTGAATTGAAACGCCTGTTCGGGATAAAAGTTGCAATATTTTGCTTTGACTAAGGGATACCACTTGTGGTATCTAGAAATAGCCAAGATTTGATAGATATAATAGTTACTCGCTCGTTTCGTGGTTATCTATAGCATTGCCCGATCTAAAGTTGCAGCCCAGTCAAGAATCCAGGTATTTTTTACCCCACTCAGAAAGTTGCTTCAGCCGATAAAATTTTGGTAACTCTTAACTATTAATAAATATATCGGTGCTTAGTGCTATTCATGCTTTATATTTAGCGACAGGATGATGTAAATAGCCACTCACCTTCAAATACTTAGGAGGTAGTATCCACCAGAAGCAACTAATGCTTTGATACCACCACCAGATAGTGTAAGTTAAGGTTAAGTCGATATTCAAACGAATAATTTTTGCTGAATTGCGACAGATAAAGACTAAACTAAAAAGTCTTGTGCAGCAAAACCTGTAGCTTTAAATGAAGTAATCATGTCTAAGGTTCTTGTCTCTGATTCGATTGACCAAGCTGGAATTGACATTCTTTCGCAAGTTGCAACCGTTGATGTCAAACTAGGTCTAAAACCAGCGGAACTGATCGCAATTATTGGTGAGTATGACGCGCTAATGATTCGCTCTGGTACGCGTGTAACTCAAGAAATCATTGATGCCGGCACCCAGCTAAAAATCATCGGTCGTGCGGGTGTGGGTGTGGATAATGTGGATGTTCCCGCTGCCACACGCCGGGGAATCGTGGTAGTCAATTCTCCAGAGGGAAATACAATTGCCGCTGCCGAACACGCGCTAGCAATGATTTTGGCTTTGTCTCGCCACATCCCCGATGCTAACGCCTCGGTGAAACGCGGTGCGTGGGATCGCAATAGTTTTGTTGGCGCGGAAGTCTACAAAAAAACTCTCGGCGTTGTCGGTTTGGGTAAAATTGGCTCCCATGTTGCTGCGGTAGCTAAGACAATGGGGATGAAACTCCTAGCTTATGACCCATTTATTTCTACCGAACGAGCCGAACAAATTGGCTGTCAGTTAGTGGAGCTAGATTTACTCTTCCAGCAAGCAGACTATATCACCCTCCACATTCCAAAAACCCCAGAAACCACCCACTTAATCAATGCCACAACCTTGGCAAAGATGAAACCCACAGCCCGGATTATCAACTGCGCTCGTGGTGGGATCATTGATGAAGTAGCTTTAGCAGCAGCTCTGAAAGCGGGTAAAATCGGCGGTGCAGCTTTGGATGTGTTCGAGTCAGAACCACTGGGTGAATCGGAATTGCGATCGCTAGGTAAAGAAGTTATCCTCACTCCCCACTTGGGAGCCTCTACTACAGAAGCTCAAGTGAATGTGGCCATTGATGTTGCCGAACAAATTCGCGATGTCCTTTTAGGACTACCAGCACGTTCCGCCGTCAACATTCCCGGACTCGGCCCCGATGTGTTGGAAGAACTCAAACCCTACATGCAACTAGCAGAAACTCTCGGTAATCTGGTAGGACAGCTAGCTGGCGGACGGGTAGAAGTACTCAATATTCGACTGCAAGGGGAACTCGCGACCAACAAAAGTCAACCTTTAATCGTCGCTGCCCTCAAAGGACTACTTTACCAAGCTTTGCGGGAACGAGTAAATTACGTAAATGCCAGCATAGAAGCCAAAGAACGCGGAATTCGGGTAATTGAAACCCGCGATGCTTCCATTCGAGACTATGCCGGCACACTGCATCTAGAAGCCACGGGTACTTTAGGTACTCATTCTGTAACAGGTGCTTTGTTGGGTGAGCGGGAAATCCACCTCACCGACGTTGACGGTTTCCCGATTAACGTCCCACCCAGCAAATATATGTTGTTTACCCTGCACCGCGATATGCCGGGGATTATCGGCAAACTTGGTTCCCTACTCGGCAGTTTTAATGTGAATATTGCCAGTATGCAAGTAGGTCGTAAAATCGTCCGTGGTGATGCCGTCATGGCTCTGAGTATAGATGACCCTTTACCAGAGGGCATTTTGGATGAGATTATAAAAGTCCCTGGTATCCGAGACGCATATACAGTAACACTTTAGAAGTCAGAAGTCAGGAGCCAGGAGTCAGAATAAATAATTCCTCCTGACTCCTGAATTCTGACTCCTGAATTCTGAAAAATGGCAAACACCTGGTGGGAACTGAATATTTTATGTGAGCCAGACCTAGAAGAATCGATCTTCTGGCGACTGGAAGATTTTGGTTGTCGTGGTACAGCTAGTGAAAATAAAGGAAATTCATCTTTAGTAAGGGCTTATCTGCCGACAATTCAAACGCAGCTACTAGATTTGGCAGCTCTGTCGCTGTGGCTGCGTCAAGATGCTATCTGTGTAGGAGTTCCATCTCCTTCTTTGCAATGGCAGTTAATTGACGAGGAAGATTGGGCGACTAGCTGGAAACAATATTGGCATCCGCAGGAAATAGGCGATCGCTTCCTAATTAACCCAGCTTGGCTACCATTACCAGAAACAACGGAACGATTAGTAATTCGCCTCGATCCTGGTGTAGCATTTGGTACGGGCAACCATGCCACCACTCAGCTATGTTTGGAATCGCTGGAAATGCGGCTAAGTGGAGTTTCGCAGTCCTTTGTGGGTAATAGTGGCAAACATGAACATCTGGTAATTGCGGATATTGGCTGTGGTTCTGGTATCCTTTCTATTGGGGCGCTGTTATTGGGTGCTGAGAAAGTCTATGCAGTGGATACTGACCCTTTGGCGGTGCAATCAACTATCAGTAATGGTACGCTGAATAATATTAGCTCAGAACGTTTACTACCTGCACAGGGAAGTGTAGACGTTTTGAAAAAACTAATTGAAAGCCCAGTGGATGGTATTGTCTGCAATATTTTGGCTCATGTAATTATTGAATTGGTTCCAGAAATGAGTGCGATCGCTAAACCTGAAACTTGGGCGATCTTCAGTGGTATTTTACTAGAACAATCTAAAGCTGTTGCTGACGCTTTAGAAGAAAATGGTTGGGTTGTCGCTACCCTGTGGAAACGCAAAGAATGGTGTTGCTTAAATGTACGGCGTTCTTAAGCCAGTAGAAATTATTGCAATCCGCAGATCCCCGACTTCTTTAAGAAGTCGGGGATATTTAAGTAAGTGACATAATATATAGATTACCCACTATTGACTTTTAAAACTAGCGATGAAAGAACGGCTACAAATCCACAAAAAAGCTGACTCATCCGCTTATTCGCCAAAGCAAAGTCAGTTGCAATCACATTTATTAACTACCCACTCTCAACTTAGCTCCAACAAGCCTATAGTACAGGCAAAGGTAGAAAATCAGAAATTTCAACAATATCAGTTTGAGGCAACGAAACTCCAAATACAAGCCAAGCATGGCACTATCACGCCAGAGGGACAGGAGCGACTCACTGTTTTGCAAACAAAGATGAATGAGTCGTTGCAGCAAGGTAAGGAACACTCTTCGCAGTTTGGTCATAACCTGAGCAAAATGGCGATAAAACGTGCTGATAGCGCGTCAAGAAGAGAAATACAGCCAAAACTGACTATTGGTCAATCAGGAGATCGATATGAGCAAGAGGCGGATAGTGTCGCTACTTCTGTAGTCAACCAAATTAATCGATCTCCTCTGCAAAACCAGGATGCACAGCAGACGATACCAGCTAATCAGAACGAACAAGCAAAGTCTGAAGAAATATTAGTAGTAAATAACTCAGCAGATAAAAAACAAAAATTTTTACAAGAATATTCGCTAGCGAAAACACTAGTCAATGGTATAGATGACACATTGCCACAAGATAAAATCCTGGAACAACTTTTCAAAAACTTTGTAAATATCCAATTTCAATACACAATGGTGAGCAAGAGTCCAGAAACTCTATTAAAAGGCTCTCCAGAAGGAGATTGTCAGACATTAGCCCGTGCTTTTAAAAAAGTTGCAGAAGAATATTTTGGTATTGAGAAAATAACAATTGAAAGTATCGCCAAACCTTTTTTGAGTGAAGCTGGAGTAACCCCATACCAAGGGAAAAAGCCCAATTGTGATGATGGTAAACGATGGTTCTTCCAAAACCATTATTGGGCTAGCTGGAATGGAAAAATTTATGATGTTTTATTCCTCAGCAATAAACGAACCGAAGCGGATATGGCAAAACAGGTGCAACCACTGACATCGATGTTGATGCCTGAACAAGAATACTATCAAACAGAAAAAGGAAAAATTGTATATCCAATTGTTAATAAGTATTCTACTGTAGATGTGACGATTTTTGAAAAACTGAAAAACTTTATTAATAATCTCGGTCGCTTTTTCTCCAATAGCATGAGTGGGATAATCAATAAAATTCGGTCTTTATTTGCCCAAAGCGGAAACAATACCAGTGGTTTTGATTCTCTAATGAGAGAACTTGAACATGATAAAAATAATACTGTGATCGCAAACAAGTAAAATCAATAATTACAATTTGATATTGCAGGATGAAAATTTCTCAAAAATGTTGACATCATTTGAATATGATTCAAAGCAAGGTCTAGACTACGAACTGTCACCGCTTCCTTTGCATACCGCTAGAAAATCTGACGCCTCATAATTAACAAATTACGAATTGGTATAACCTTATTCCATTGGTAAATCAAATGCGAAGTGCTTAAAATCTGGAATTTAGACTAAAAAGCATAAAATGACTCAGGGAAGGTGATTTGAGCAGAAGCAAAAATAAAAATTAAAAAAATTAGAAATCAAGCAGGTTTCTGCTCGGCTTTACGTGAATTACTAGTACGTTTTTTAACAATTAAATAGCGAATTCTTTATCTTCCGTTACTAGGGTGCTTATGATTACAAGCATTCCTTTCTTTTTTTGCACAGCTACTACAAACGCGATCGCTCTTTTTTAGTCTAAAGTCCAGTATTTAGAGGTGTTGGATGAGGATTTAGAATCGGCAGCTTCAACGCTGAAATTTTAGTCAGTATCAATTAGCAGGTTAAAGACCATCACATCTCTTACTTTTAAGCTGCAATTGGTGCTAGTATAAATAATAAATATTATTTATATAACTAGCTAATACATGAAATGATAAGCTTTTACGGCTTTACTTTTCCAAAGAAAGCATTCTCTATATATCAAGGGTTACAGTCTTCAAAAAGTGAAATTGTAAACATAACAGCCTAATTTCTGGAATTTCCATGTTTACAGTTGAATATTTAAGAATCGGTTTGATTACTGAACATACTTGTCTAGTGATAAAATCGGTAACAGTGAACAAGGCGAGTAGAAATGTACTTATTTTTTCAAAAATTAAATATGAGTCCTATTATTATCAAGCTATTAAATCAATTAAGATCCTGTCAAAAAAACTTTTACAATTAGCTATCTACAAAACTTACTAGAAAGCATTTCTAACTAAAAAAGGCAAGGTTGTTTCGTGACAAGTACTAAGTAGGTAAAATGAATAAACAAAGTTACGGTGAAAACTACCAAAATCATCTTTTAGAACAATATAAGCTTTATGTAGAAATGGCAGATAGGATTAGTGCCAGGAGAATTCAAATTAATAGCTTTTATATATCTTTATTATCTGGACTACTTGCTATTCTTTCTATATTTGGAAATAAAGATATATTGGCTAAATTGCAAAATACAAATTTACAATATACTATGTTATTTTTAATGGGGTTGCTTGGACTAATTTTATGTTGGATTTGGCATAGTAATATTGGCTCATATAAGCTACTTAATTCTGCAAAGTTCAAAGTTATTACTGAAATAGAAAAGGATATGCCTTTTCCTATTTATGAAAGAGAATGGGAAATTTTAAAAAAGGATAAAGAATACAAAGTGTATGTGGAGCAGACTCTAGTTGAAAAATATATTCCTTTTATTCTTGCTATTCCATATTTAATTTTGTTAATTTACTCGTTGATTGCCTTTATAAGATAAAAATTATTTTGGGATTACGATTACATAGTGATGTTGTGATCAAAGAATTGAGATTTAAATACTAACAAATTACACAATATTTATAATTCATTAAATTTTTATGATTTCAAAATTTAATATGCAAACATAAATATAAGCCTTGGTAGGCAATAATGTATTTCCAGTAAATAGAAGCTTACTATTCACTTTTGCCGTATTTCTCTTGAAGATTAAGATAATGGCTAAGTTCATCAAAGCAATGATCAGCAGTACTTTTATAGATTTGAAAGATCATCGTCAGCAGGCAATTCTCGCCTGCTTGCAAGAAAAAGTATTTCCTTTAGTAATGGAAACGCTTCCAGCCATTAATATGACCGCATTGGAAGTGTCATTGCAGATGGTAGATGAGGCAGATATATATATTGGTATTTTTGGCTATCGATACGGCTCAATACCTGAAGGTGATAATATCTCAATTACGCATCAGGAATATCTGCATGCTTACAAGCGAGATATTCCGCGCTTAATTTTTTGCATGGATGAGCAACATCTAGTAACAATTAACATGATTGATTTAGGAGATAAAAGTAAAGAATTAGAAGAACTTAAAAAATTAATAAAAAAAGACAGAGTAGTTCGGCACTTTAACTCACCAGCAGAATTGCGCAGTCAAATAGCCATCAGTATACATCATTATCTCCGTGAAACTAATTTAGCAGAAAAGTTTAAATATCTACCTCATCATGTTGAAAGATATGACCTGGATGATTTGATAGGTAGAAAAGAGCCTTTGTCTAGTCTAAACAGATGGGTTGTAGATACTAAATCAGAAGAGTACAAAGCCAGTTTATACATTATAGTAACTAGTAGTGGTATGGGAAAATCATTGCTGGCTTGGAAATGGTTTAATGCCATCTCCAACAGAATTTGGCGAAGAATAATGTGGTGGAGCATTTATCAAAAAGAAGATTTTGAGACATTTCTCAAAGAAACATTAGTTAATTTTGTTGGTAAGGGAGAACAGGAAATTAGTTATTTAAGTACGGATGCAAGAACATTAATATTATTAGAAGCTTTAAAAATAGAACCTTTTTTAATTGTCTTGGATGGTTTAGAACACGCTTTAGTAAATGAGGAATCAAAGAGTATAGCTATAGATAAACATACGGTTGATGCCCCTATAGAAGGATTTTTAAAAAAATTTAGAGAACTAGATACACCTAATTCAAAAATTTTAATTACTACAACTTGTATCCCAAAAACTTTATTGAGAAATAATGGAGAAGCTCACGAGAGAGTTTATAAACATAGATTAAGTCAGTTAAGTAGTGATGAAGCTCTTGAATTGTGGCAAGGAGTTGGTCTTAATATTCCGAAAGGAATTATAAAAGATAATTTATTATCATTAATCAGAAAATTTGACTATCATCCTTTATTTATACGTGCATTGGCAGGCGAAGTAAAGCAAGATGTAAGAAGTGGAGGAAATTTTCAAATATGGTGGACTTATAACAAAAATAATCAGCTTGGAAAATTACGAGATATTTCTGCCTGGATATCTAATCTTTTAAATAAAAAATTAGGTCATCTCTCCAGGGAAGTATTATTAACTATATCTGCTTTTTATTGTCCATGTCGTTACAATGTACTTTCGACTTTAATGTCGGAAAGGGGATTTAATGAACAGGAATTATCTATTTCTTTACAAGACTTACAAGCTCGTGGTTTAATTAATCGAATATCCGAAGATGAAGACAATGAGATGGAAAATACATATTCTTATCGTATCCATCAACTCATTATTGATGCTGGATGGGGACAACAAACGACTGAACAGCAGATTGAAATAGCAACAAGATTATTTAATATAATATTTTAATTGTTAATGGATACTATAACGACGCTTATGAAATATTTATTGGGCGTTTAAATATAATTACTTTTGAACAAAAATATAATTCATTACGAATAGAATTATTAGAAAAATTATTTCCTCAAGGAATTGATAAGTATCCAGCATTACTAGATAAAAATCCAAATCTTGAGTGTGATAAAAAAGCAATTACTATGGCTTCTTTGGTGAGAGGCTACTTACTTTCTGGGCAAATAAGAAAGGCTCTTTCATTAAGTGAAAATCATGTTAAGGTCCGCAAAGAATCACATTATCTTATTCATGCCGCTAAAGGTCAATATTATCTTGCATATGAGCTTTATCTATTAGGTGAGTTAAGAGAAGGGGAAGAAAGAATAAAAGATTCAATAATGATATTCAATAATGGAAAACACTATTTTTGGGAAGTTTTGTGTTTGAAGATGCTTGACCATCTGATGATAATACGAGGTGCCCAAGAAGAAGCATTACAAGTAAGAATTAAAGAGAAATTAGCAATGATAAATTCTTTTCATAATACAGATAATATGATTGATGAAATAGCGCATATTAAGAATACAACAGAACTATTAAGTTCAATAGCTGCTGAGGTAAATCATGTTGAAAGGTACCTATTAAATTTAAACACGCAAGCAGAGATTTATCTATTTGAACGAAAATATAATGAAGCTCAAAATATTATTTATGAAGTAATATCAAATGATGATTACAGGCTGATACAAGCGGATGCCTGCTTAATTTTAGCAAAAATTAAAAAAGGACAAGGTAATATAAAAGAAGCAATATCTGCCGCAACAAATGCCTACAAAAAAGCATGGTGTAATGGTTCAATTTATGTATATAAGCAAGCTTTAGAACAGGCAAAGAATATTTTAAATGAATATGACAGCCCGTATCCTGACATTACTTAAATTAATACTTAATGCTATAAAGTAACAAACAGGTTTCACTTGAAAGCTGATAGTTTTACTAAAATAATTTACAATCTATTTATATTTAGTTACTTTTTTAAAAGAGGAACTAAATCTTATGTATATATATATGATATATACCAATTGATATAAAATGTGAAAATATTTCTCAAGCCAGATAATATATAAGTTATTTTCTCTACTTTACGATTAAGGTTAAAGTGTTTAAAATATTAAAGTAGCACTGATGTATTTAATTTAAATACCATCTATAACAAGCTTGAAGTTGATGTTGAAATGGTAGGCTTTATTTACGTCATGCTGTACTCGTATTTAGATCCACAATTACTAGTATCAAATATGATATTGAAAAAGATTGATATAGAATTATCTAGAAAAACAGAAGTAATGGAGATTATTCATGATGATGCAGACATTTATATCATTTGTGATGAACAACCTGATGCCAACTATTTCTATGGTGGTACAAGAATAGTGAATTGGGATGCAGAGCTTTTACAACTTGATGAGCTTCTCAAAAGGTTAATGTTGTATGAGAGTAAAATCAAAAACCAGTTAATTAATATTGCTATTAGAAGTAATTTATTATCTAGTTATGCAGAACAATTACCGAAAGAATTTTTAGACAGCGTAGTTGGTGGTGCTCGTTGCATTATTAAACCTAGAAATCAAGAAATTGCTGCTATTCTAAATAATCGCAAAAATGTTGAATTTTATATAAAAATTACAAAAATATTTGATTTAATAGGACAAGTACTTAATAAAGAAAATGGAAGAATTAAACTAACACCTGATTTTGGACGTTTTGCTGATCTTTCAGATATCTTAGCAAAATTTACTCCTCATGTATTGGGCGTTAGTACTAAAAATGGTGGATGTGGCGGCAAGTCTTCATATACCACAACAGGAATAATTGCAGCGATTGAACGAACAAAGTTATCTAAGCTAAAAGAAACTAATATAACCCTAATTGGTTCTGCTGGTGAACTGGGTAGTGATATGCTTAGGTATTTTATAAGAGAAGAATTTAAGAGTATTGCAGTTTGTGATTTAGTATATGACGCTGGTAATTTCTCTAATTATGCACAGTTTGCTGACCTTTCCGTACTACCTTCTCAAGCAGGCAAATTTACAGATACTTGTTTAAGACGAGGAGGAATAATAGTTACGACAACTGTTGGTGAGGAATTAGAAAACTCAAATTGGCAAATTATTCCTCCAGGAACTTTTTTGTTTTTAGCACATAACCTTGCTATACCTCCTTCACAGAATGGTATAAAACTTATGCGAACTATTGCAGAACTTGATATTATTGTCATACCAGGCCAATTACTAACATTAGGAGGAGCTTTAACTTCAAGGCTAGAGTGGTTTTGGCGGCAATCAAATCCTGGCCAAGTTTTTAACAAGCGATTAGCTAACACGATTGTTAGAGATGTAGTTAGTTTTTGGATTGACAAAATTATGGACACTGCTAACGTACTAGAAATAACACCATACGAAGCAATGCTTTACTGCCTTGGTATAAACATATTAGATTAACTAATAATCAGCCCTACTATCTCCCCTGCTCCGCAGCTTGCCTTCATGAGCAAATTTCTTAATAAATATATGCTCTCATATCTTGATTGGAATTTGAGCGGCAGTTGATTGCAAATTTTACACAAGACATTATCATCTTGACTAACTATATTCTCCAATATGAGATTTAAAGATATCGTTTATCGGACAAACTATCAGTTGTGCTGGTAACAAACAATAACGTTCCTCTTCGACTTTAATTTTAGCGTAGGCGTAGCCCGCCGCAGGCATCGTCTGTTCGATTGAATTAGCAGGGATAACTGCCTCTATTGCTTTAAGTAGCTCAGTACTTTATTTGTATTTTAAGAGATACCAATAGAAAATTCCTTGAGATGCACTGCATTTCATTTTCATACTTCACAACATTTTCTAATTTATATGTATTTGAGCGTTAGCTGAACCGTATTGCTTTATAGGGCAGCCAAATCTGAACAAAAAGCTGCCAGCTTCCAAACGTCCACTCTACTAACTTGCCTTTCACCACTGTCCTGAATTATCTTCCTGTTGCAACCCAATCAACTGTCGCCGCTTCCAAGCATAGTGAAGAATATTAATGCCTAATTCCTGAGCTGTACGAATAGTCAATCTGGGTAAACTCAAATCTCTATCCAGTCCCCAAGCGGTTGCTAAATCTCCAATTGCTAAAATAATTCCGCCACCGATTAACAGTTTAATCTGCTGCTGATTAACCATTGGCAAGGCAGCAAATAAGAAAGGTTTTGTCCTTAAAGGATGACTCCGTTGCAATTCTTCTAAAGGTCTTAAAGGACTCTCTAGCTGTTGTGCCAAAGCTTGAGTACTTTCAATCAAAGGATTAGCATTTGTTGGCGCATCAACTAAAAGCACACCACCTAAATTCAAATAATTTCTGAGAGATTCAAATTCGAGACTATTTAAAGATATTGCTTGTCCACCTGTGAGATAAAGGATGTCATAGTCTTGGATATTTTCTGCTAAAGAAACCTGACCTGGTTCATCAGCCCCTCGCAAACTTGGGTATAGGGGTTCTACTGCTTGTAATAAATATGAAAGGCTGAAAAAATTACGCGCACATTCAGGATCGCTATGAGTCGCTTGCGCCATACATACAAGTGCTTGAGGACGCATTTGTGCCTGACGACGATAACGCAAATCAATATTATTATATCCAGGGAAAAAAGCATCCGCAGGTTGGGTAATGTCAGTATGTCCTGGTTGTAGGAGTATTCGACATATTTCTATTTCTGAACTGGCTGGTGTAGAGTTTATTTGGTCAATTCGATAAGTCTCTTGAACAATATCTCTTTGCTGTCCGCGCCGCAATTCATCGGGATCTACATAGCTAACTACTAAGTAAATCATGAGCGGTTCAGAACTTACTACTTCTAAATCGATGGGAAAATCATAAGAAGTCGGTACAACAATTAGATTACCTGCTAAATCAATTGCAATCCCAGGTTGAATTTGTACCCAACGTCCATCTCGATATCTAGCTTCAACTTGGCTTGGGGCAGTTACATCTCGCACTCCTAAACCGCAGACAATTCCTGGTTGATTTAAACTTTGATATTGAGCATTTTGCCGATTACGGTGATATTCATGGGCTGTGCGCCAGCGTTCCGCATTAATTAGTAAGCCGTCTGCTGCTTGCAGGCGTTCAAAGGATTTAATTGGTGGAGGTGGGAAAGGATGGGACATAATTAATTCAAAATTCAAAATTCAAAATTAAGAAAAGCTTAGGAAGAGGTCAGGGAGAAGAAGTTTAAAATTTTATTGGCTAGAAGGAGTTTCGATAGATAATTCGTATGTGCAAAAAGCAGGTTTTTCTTGTTCTATGATTCTTTGAATAAGTTCTTCGTTGATGATGCCACTAGAAATATTTGAACGCAAACGCACTATAAAATGATATGGTTGTCCGCCTGCTAAAACTGCATTTCCTAATTGTGCATCTCCGATAATGAAACTTGGGCCAAAAGGTTCTGTAATACTAATATGTTTATCAGCTTCATTCGGTAAATGTTCGTCTAACGGTAAACCAGTATAAAGATGCAAGTAGAGACGCAATCCTTTACGAGTTCCTCGCCAGCGATAAAGTTCTACGGCTCGGCGAATTAAACGCCGTTGTTGCTGGAGATCCCAAACAGAATCTACTTGCCAAGCAACCCAATGAGCCATAAAGGGTAGTAATGCTTGCGGTGCTGTCAAGGGGTCGAGGTTTGCCCACATGACGTTGTAACTATTAACTATTGGTTGAAAAGCTTGCTCAAATATTTTCATGAAGCGACCAATAAAGTCTACTTCTCGATACAAAATTGGCAGGAATTCCATGTAGGCAGTGTAGGGACGAATGTATAAATCGAAATACTCGCTTCTCTCTATTTGTTCGTTGTCTGTGCCTGGGTCTATGTGTAGAGTAATTAGGCTGCGAAAATTGAGCGTTAGTTTGTCTTTTTTCCCAGGAAAAATAGCCTCTTGGTCTTCAAAAAATGTGTCGGGAATTGAGAAGTAGAGAACAGCATCCATTTGTCCATGAGGCGGTATCTCACTGCCTTCTGTACCAATCTGACACCACTGCAACGGGAAGTTTCCTTCAACGCTTAATCTTACCCGTAAAGGACGTTGTTCTAAGTTTTGCACCTGCACAATCATCTCGCTGGGATGTCCAGGATGCAAGAGCAAATTACGTCCAGCTACATCGATGTTTTCCGCATTTGCAAATGCTAAACCTGCCACAGGTAAAGCTTCGGGAATTTGCATTGGTGTTAATTGAATGCTTACAGCTGGACTAGAGCGACTTTGAACCATAGGACTGGGGATTGGGGATTGGGGGCAGGGGAGGCAGGGGAGAAAATAATTCCTGACAAATTACGAATTACGAATTACGAATTATCTGGATGTCGTGATTGGAACGCAGATTTGTATCAGCCCAAGAACATATCAAACCTTCCGATCCCGGATCGATCAATTGTTCTGGTGATGGTTGTCGCCGCCAATTTTCTCCTTGCTTGCGGATGGGAAATAGCAAGACGGGGCCTAAATGACGCACGCCTGGGGTTTGTTGCAGTAATGCGACAATATCTGATGTATAAACTGGTCGCCCAAATGGCCAACCTTTGCCGTCGATTCCTCCAGTTAAGGGATTTAAATATTTATATAGCGATCGCCTTAAATTCCGGCGAATTTCTTCGCTGGCAAAAGGATTATTGTATGCTGGCTCTAAAGCAACTTCTGTTTGTACCGAAACACCTACGTAATTCGGCTCTTGTAACTCTACTTGTACCCCTAATAAGCGTCTTTCATCTAAATAACTCAAAATTTGCTCTTGCAGGGCATTACTGAGGGCAAAATCTTCTGGTGTCATGCCATTGCCTTGGGCGATCGCATCTGTATTTGCATAAGGAACTACCAGTAAACTAACTATACCAGCTTGTCTACGGGAATTTGCTGGTAAACAACGGACGCGGGCGATCGCACCAGCACCCGCCTGTTGAGTTAAAACTTCAAAATCTTCGGCAGTGACGGCGCGATCGCGCGTGCGGAGGATGCGGGGAGCTTTCATCACAGCCTGTTCCAGCGATTCGGCATCCGCCCCATTGATTGCTGGTACGCGATTGACCACACTAGCAATATATGGATACGCAGACTTCAAAAACTGAATTGCCCCAGTTTGAACATTGCCTTCTCTACCGCCGCCTGTACGATAACTAACCATCCTAATCTCTGCACCACGGGGAGGAATTGCCCCATATTGATGTTCCGACTGGTTATTTTCCAGAACTTGTACAGATGTGTCATCCAGTGATGGTTGCTGGATTCGCGTTCTTACCTGAGTTTGCTGTTTAAGTTGGCTAGGTTCCCGAATCAGCGGCCCGAATTGGATTGTACCAGTGATGGAATCGATGGTGTAATGGAAGTTATGCGGGCCAGAATCAGCAAAATCTCTCACCTCAATCCACTTTTGCGGCAAACCACCAGCGGGAGTAACTAAAATATACTCATTTTCTCGGCGTTCTAAAATTGGTGCTGTTTGTAACTGGAAACTTTGACCGGGTGTACCATCACTAATTCCCAATCGTTCATCTTGAATCAGCGTACTATGGCTAGCCCTAACAGTACCGCCAATTGACCGCACTGCTAAACCAATAATTCGTGGCGGACGATTGTAACCAGATTCATTCGCTTCCGTGGAAACAAAGCTACAGCGTAACCAGCGACCTCGGTAAGAGGTAAAATTAGCCACAGGCCAAATTTGAGGTAAATGCAGACGTACCTCTGCACCTTGAGAAGGGTTTTCACCTTCTTGGGCGATTTCGTAAAAACTGAAGCCGCGAGTTTTATCATCTGATTCTTGCAATAAAACTGATTGCCAATTTTCCCCATCCCAGGCTTCCCACTTGCGGGGTGGTTGATTGGGGTTAATCCCAGCAGGAGTAGCCGCAGCTCCCTGGAAAATAATTTCTAAAACATTAGCATCTAAAGGATCGTCAGAATTAATTGCTAAATAAAAGCAATTACCAGGCTGGGGTTCCTCTTCAAAAATCGGTTGTTCATTACCTGTCCAGTAACCGTTAGATTGACGAGTCCAGGAAGTTGTGACTCTTTCGCGCAGAGATTGGGGAATATCTTCGGTAGTTTGGGCAGTTAAAAAATGTTGGATGCGGGGTTTGCCGATAATTAAAGGAGAATCTGTGCTGAAAGTTATCGCTTCTGTAGTTTCAGTGCGGATAGTTGAAGCTTCTAATCCTGCGGGAATCGTGTAGGCTTCAGGTAGTGCAGCACTTAAATAAAAAGTTAATTCTGTGCGGGCTGGGGCGGGAGGGTGGAGACGAATACCTAGTAATTCTAAAAAAGCGACATAATTTTTTCGAGGTACTTGGTTGAATCTGAGCAACATTTGGTCAGTTAACCAAGCAAATAACTCAATGAGCGTAATTCCTGGGTCGCTGAGATTGTGGTCAGTCCATTCGGGACAGTAGCGAGGAATACGCATAATACATTCTTGCACCAAATCATCAAAGGCGCGATCGTCTAAGTTGGAAGAAGGTAATTTCGGTAAAAAGTCAAAGTTCATACCAATTAAAAAAAGAATGTGGCAGATGCAAGCCTAGAAACCCAGATAAAATTTAGCTTTTTTAATTTTCAATTTTTAATTCGTATCACGCTTCCTCCCCAGCTGACACCAAATAATAAGGATAAACAAAACTATAAATATCGGGACTGTCTTTGAGCCGATAATTGATGATGATGTCCACTCTGCCACGCACTGGATCGGGATCGGTGACAACTTCATCGATAGTAATGCGTGGTTCCCAAACTTCTAAAGCTTCCAAGACATAAAGACGGATTCGCAGTAGGGTATCGCTATTCAAAGGTGCAAACGCCAGTTCTGACAAGCGTGAACCAAAGGTAGGCCGATAAACCCGCTCACCTACTCCCGTGCGGAGGATAATCCAAATAGATTCCTTAACTTTTTGATCTTCACGGCTAAGTTGTATCCCACCTTGCACACTTAAATGCAGTGGATAAGCCCAACCTGTTCCCAAATAGGCTCGATCGCGACCATAAACCATATCTGGCACTTAGACAGCTGTTACATGGATATCTTCAAAGATATCGGCACAAAGGCTTTAAGCCTATTCGCCAAAGGTCGAGGATGAAGAGGCAGAGGGGCAGGGAGTAGGGAGCAGGGGGCAGGGAGATGATGGATAATTAGCGTTTTATGAGCCAGGGAGATGGATTGTTGATTATGATTACTAGAATGCCTAAAACTCGGTTGTAATTTCCATAAAGTTCTCTACCTGTATCAACATCTAAATAACTACACTTGACAGCAAATTTTAACCAAGTCTGAGTCTCTGCTGCCTCTGCTTCCGAGTCATTTAACTTAGCTACAAAAGCAGCTTCATATCGACGTTTTCTCCATGCTTCCGCCAGATTTGCACATACAGAACGTGACGATCTACGAATTTGGTCGGTCAGCGAATATCTCTCTTCTACAGGAAACTTCTTGGATAGTTCAAATATTTTCATGGCTGTATCAAATGCCATTTTGTATACTTCCAAGTCTTCATGACTTTTAATTG
This sequence comes from Nostoc sp. EspVER01, assembly GCF_034530635.1. Taxonomy (NCBI): domain Bacteria; kingdom Bacillati; phylum Cyanobacteriota; class Cyanophyceae; order Nostocales; family Nostocaceae; genus Nostoc; species Nostoc sp. EspVER01. The sequence goes on along the minus strand of NZ_JAVRCS010000023.1, from coordinate 82,084 downwards.
GTTCTTTTTCCATTCCCCCTGCTCCCTGCCCCCTGCTCCCTGCTCCCTGCCCCCTGCCTCTTCAATCAGCCGCCAATCAAAACAGTAGGATTACCTTTGATAATTTTATTCGGTGGCCCTAATGCTTCTAAAACGGTGTCGCCCATCCGAGATGCAGGTAGATTGTTAATTAACACAGTCTGACTACCGTCAATCACAACCCCAGGGCCGTGAGGAGGGACAGGCAATGGTGTCGCGCAATTATGAATATCAGCACCGGCTGCTGCTGCTGCGATCGCACTACCCATAGTAGCAGCTGCCGTTGTCTTTGTAGTTTGTTCAGCAGCTAAAGCAGCAGGCGCGCCTGGCGTACCAGCCGCCGCTAGGGTAGCAGCCTCAGCCGTTTTGATAGCTATATCAGAAGATGTTTTAGCAGACTGCAAACCTGGTACTGCTGCTGCAAGCACACCCCGCCACGCAGGTAAAGACCCAATCAACACATTCGGACTACCCGGCCCTCCTGTTAAAACTGGGGGTAAGGGGTGCGCCACATTGTCGGTAATTCTTGCTGCTGGTCTACCCATCACAACCTCCCATAGTCTTTTTAATTAACTGTTTTCGTCAAAAATTACGAATTACGAACTTGTACTGAGCGAAGTCGAAGTATTACGAATTAATTAAGTCGAATCAACGCACCTTTAACTGTAATCGTACCCTTGGCTGAAATGTCTATATTTCCAACAGCATCCAATGACAGATTACCTTTTGACTCCACTGAAACAGATTTACCCATGTCGTCCATTTTGATTCTATGACCGCCTTTAGTTTCAATCTCTATACACCTTTGACTATCATTGAGATATATTTTGTGACCGTATTCAGTTTCTACACGAATACCTTTTTTACTACTTCCTTTATCTTCTTCAACAAATTGTAGAGTATGACCTACACGGGTTTTAATGGTGCGTAATCTTACACCACTTGTAACTGAATCCCTTACTTTTTCTGGTGGTGCATCCTTGCCATTCCATACTCCGCCAATAACGTAGGGACGGTGGATATCGCCATGCTCAAAACCTACTAAAACTTCATCGTTTACCTCTGGTAAACAGTCAAAACCTCTATTTTGGCCTGCTCCCACAGCTACAACTCTCGCCCAGTCACTTGTATGTTCTTCTGTGAGCGTGGGAAACTTAACCTTCACCCTACCCCATGCCTCTGGGTCTTTGTTATCAGTGACAATTCCGACTAATAAAGTCTCAGATGGTTGGAGACGTTTTTCTGGAGATAGAGTTGTGAATAAGCTACCAGAACGTAGTCCCCGCACGCTGAAATAAGTTTCATAAACGCGCTGACTGAAGAAATGGCGGGTTTCTGTAACATAATACTTACCACTATAGCGATCGCCCATACCCTCAAGATTAATAACCCGTCCAGGACGAATCTCAGGATTCCCTTCTGCTTTGGCATCTGCATAAACAAATTCTCCCCCTAGTTCATCACACAAAGCCTGAGCCATTGTGTCTGCTTGTTTTTTACTGGCAACAGGTTTATCTACAACAATCATTTTGGGAGACTTAAGATTAGAAAATGCATTACTAGTACTACTTCCTAGCCGATTACCTGTCTCGGTTATTTGCTTTTCTTTCTTGGCGGTTCCACTAATTAATTTTTTCTGGGTATAGTCCCAGGCGCGTACTTCTACAGAACTTATCTGTTCAGCACTGGTAACGCGGGTACTAAATTTATTAATATCAACTAGCCATTTTAATGATAAAGATCCCTGAGTTTTTGGTTTGCAAAAATTGAGCTTTTCTTCTGTAATAAATAACTCAAAACCAATGCGAGCAGCCCTTTCTCGCAAAAACTCCATATTGGTTTGATTTTCTTGAAATACATACTTATGAACTTCACCAGTTGCCTCTATATTGCCAAGCTTTATGCCTACTTCTTTAACTATTTGCTTGACTATATCGCTATCAGTTTTATTTAAAAAAGAACGATTATAACGACCTCTGTGCAGACGATGAGAAATATCATAACCGCGAACAATGATATCAGCTTCAGATTTTTCATTGAAGTTAACTTCCATCGCTGTAATTTCGCCTTCAATGAGGAATTCTCCTACTTCTTCTTGGAAGTTATTATCTAGAGTCGTACTAGAAGTAAAACCCAATTTCACTTTTTTACCAATTTTAAATAAAGGCTCATGTCGCCAAGCTTTGTTTTCTGGCCGGTCAGATGCGGGAATATAGCTGTTATGGATTACTAGCGTAAACATTGCTGGTAAATGAAGGCTTTCTTCGATTGTGATTTGCAACAAATCCTTCATTAATTCAGGAGAAGCCTGTTTTCCATCTATTTGTATTTTAGGTTCGCTTAAATAAAGGCTTTTTTTTGCAGGCATAATTATTACTTTATAAATTATGGAATGTTCAGTAACACCTCTTTGGCTAAAGACGCGATTCATCGCGTCTCTACAAATGGTCTATTTGTCGCATTCTTTTTTCAAATTGGTATTACTTATTTTGTTTTACTCAGTGTTTGTCCTTTTGGATCTCCCGCACGAGCATCTCCTGTAGAAGCAGATTCACGTCCTCCAGGAAGGTTATTCTTATCTACTTCTTGCAAGGCTATATCTACCAGTGCCCTTACTGGTGTACCATCACTCAAAAACATATTTAAAGTGTAGGTTAAACTCGTGATTACACAATAAAAATACTCATTTCCCCACGTAAATATATAAACAGGTGGTCGCTTGTCAGTTGCTTTACTGATAGTTTCTACACCTTTTTTAATATTATCTATATATTTCTTCATCACCGATTCTTTTGTTTCATAAGTATCATAAAGTAACTGTTTGAGCGTAAATTTGTAAGGTTCAACTCCAGAAAAGTTTACTTTTGGAAGTAGAGTAGTTCCTCTATTACCATCTTTACTTTCCCACTTGACAGTCCGAGCGAAAGTAATATCTGTAGGATTAAACATTAATTCAATATCTGGCGCTTCACCGTTATAAGCTACAAGTTTGGCTTTCTCAAGTTGCGGTTGACGCTTTTGAATAACAATAATTGCTGGACTTGCCATTTGAATATTCTCCTAAAATTAATTCTTGAATACAAATTTACCAAGGTAATCTACCAGAGGAACCACCATGACGTTCTCGCTCAATTTCTATCCGTTGTCGTAATCTGCTATAAACTTCACGAGCTAGAGCTTCAAGATCGGCTGTATCATCTTTATCATCTTCTTGAGAAAATGAGGATGCGCTCTCTATCGTCTCAGTTACTGGTGCTATTTCTCTAGATATGTCGGGTGGAGTAACTTCTCCCCCATCAGCAAAGCCTCTAGCTGAAGGAAGGTGTTTAGCAAAAACTTGTGGTGATTCTGAAACGTGAGAAAATTCATAATTTTGGCTATTAGATTCTTCATCATTAAAATTAAAGCTAGTGAATTCATCATCATTTCCATTTAATAAATCTTCCACACTTGACCATTGAGAAGGTGTATTTGACCATTGGGAAGATGTCTTAGTGGTGGAATTTGCTTTTCGGAAAATCAGGGGAGGTGATGAGTATTGGGGTGAGGATTCACCTACATCAATTGTTTCATTGTGAAGGGTATGAATCTCTGGAGAATTGAGAATAGAAAGTTTCTGTTTACTAATGTTTAACCCCAAGGAAGAAGGAATTAAAGAATTCGATATCTCAGGTGAATCAGTCTCAGCGCTTTTTAGTTGTAATGAAGTGTCTGAAAAAGAATCGACTTTAGTCGGAGTCTCTGGAGAAGTTTCTTCTTCTGGTTCTGTGGGATTGGATGTCTGTAAACTTGGAAGGATAATATCCTGCGGTGTTCCACCTGTGTTGATGTGATGTAGTAGGGGTAAATTCTTCTGTGCATCCCTGGTATTAATCACAAATTCTCCAGGTGTAAGCATTGCAGGTACTGTATCTGAGGGTGCTATCTGCTGACGATTTTCAACGTGGGAGTCTGTTACGTGGCCTCCAGTAGCATAACCTTTAGGTGCTGGCAAATTTTCTGCGATCGCATTTTGCTCAATTTGAGGTAGTGTGTTTACCTCATTTTGTGGGGAGGTGAGATTATCTGAGGTATCAACAAAGGTTAATATTTCAGGATTTTCTTCATTTGTTACCGCAGAGGTAAATTCTGATTCTACTATTTGTTCATTGTCAATAATTTCCCTGAAAATACTTGCATTTTCAACAATCTCAGGCGATGTAGCGGTAATTGTTGGTTTTTCAGAAATCTCAGGTGATGTGGCGGTAATTGGTGCGATCGCACTTTCACTAATCTCTGATGATGTAGGAGTAATTATTGGTGTTTCAACAATCTCAGGTGATGTGGTAAAAAGTGGTGCGATCGCACTTTCACTAATCTCTGATGATGTAGGAGTAATTATTGGTGTTTCAACAATCTCAGGTGATGTGGTAAAAAGTGGTGCGATCGCACTTTCACTAATCTCTGATGATGTAGGAGTAATTATTGGTGTTTCAACAATCTCAGGTGATGTGGTAAAAAGTGGTGCGATCGCAGTTTCACCAATCTCAGGTGATGTTGTACTAATTGCTGGTATTTCAACAATTTCAGGTGATGTAGTCAGAAGTGGTGCGATCGCACTTTCACTAATCTCTGATGATGTAGGAGTAATTATTGGTGTTTTAATAATTTCAGGTGATGTAGTCAGAAGTGGTGCGATCGCAGTTTCACCAATCTCAGGTGATGTGGCGGTAATTGTTGGTGTTTTAATAATTTCAGGTGATGTAGTCAGAAGTGGTGCGATCGCACTTTCACTAATCTCAGGCGATGTTGTAGTAATTGCTGGTATTTCAACAATCTCAGGTGATGTAGTCAGAAGTGGTGCGATCGCAGTTTCACCAATCTCAGGTGATGTGGCGGTAATTGTTGGTGTTTTAATAATTTCAGGTGATGTAGTCAGAAGTGGTGCGATCGCAGTTTCACTAATCTCAGGCGATGTTGTACTAATTGCTGGTATTTCAACAATCTCAGGTGATGTAGTTAGAAGTGGTGCGATCGCAGTTTCACCAATCTCAGGTGATGTGGCGGTAAGTGGTGCGATCGCAGTTTCACTAATCTCAGGTGATGTGGCGGTAAGTGGTGCGATCGCAGTTTCACCAATTTCAGTTAATGTAGGAGTAATTGTTGGTATTTCAACAATCTCAGGTGGTACTAAAATGGGCTGACTTTCTGTAAACTCGCTATTAGTACTTTCAGGATAGCTGTCACGTTGTAATGAAGTCAGATTTGCTGAGATATCTGAGACATTAACCACCATAGCAGACTGTGACTCTGAAATTACTAACGCTTCATTATTATCAGAATTTCTGAATAAATTAGGTGTGTCTTCAATATTGGCTGAGGTAGGTGTTAACTGAACAGGTATACTCGCTGGAAATTCATTTGAAACATTGGAATCAATTTCTTGTTGTAGTGCAATAGGATTTTTTGCAACTGAAGACTCAGAATTAGGTACAGCAATATGATCTCTTGCAGTATTTTCATCATTCGCAAAAGGATGGAGTAAAGTAGGTGCATCATCAAGATCGGCTGAGGTAAGCACTGATGGCAAAGCTAGAGAATTATCAACGACAGCATTATCCAGTTGCAATGTGGGTATTGCCAAATTAGCCTCAACAGACAGAGGATCATCTGATGTTAATAAGCTATCTTCTTGACCATTAATAGCAACATTGCTTTGAACAATATTCTTAGCTACAGATGATTTGACTGCTTTTTTGGATTTGGATTTTGATTTTTTCTCAAGTGGCTTTTGAGATTTATTTATTTTTTTTGATTTAGATTTATCTTTAATATTTAGTTGTTGCGAGGTATCATCACTCGTTTTTTTATCAATCCGATTTGGCAGTATCTCTGGAATACTATCTTTTACTAATTCATTATTATTAACATGACTATTTTCTGAGAGAGCTATTGAATCAAAAAAATCAGATTCAAGCAATGGCAAATCACTATTTATATCTTGATTATCCCAACCTATTAATGGTTGTATCGATGCTTCATGTTCACGAGATAAGAAAATTTTAGAGGATTTAACTAATGGTAGTTTAGTTTGTATGGGACTAAGAAAATTACTTCGTGAATGCAGAGAATGAGACTGTTTTCTCAATGCCATTCTATCAGAAGTAGATAATGATGATATTATCCCCAAGGGATGAATATTGTTTCCTAGTGGAGATTGAATAATTTGCATAGTTATCGTTGAAAAATAGCCATTTAGCTAGAAACGAAATATCCACTTTTTTGATTCCGTTGTACAGCAGTGCCTCCTCCTGTAGACCTTGCAACTTGTAAACCCTCATAAGCTAAAGTTAATTCTTCAATGGCAACTGCCTTACCATCAGCTTGGAGTGCAGGTGTTTTCCAGGTTATAGGAATAGCACCAATCAAAGTCCAACTCATCATTGTTTCACCGGCTTGATTGAAAATCAAAATATTGACATTGCGTCGAGATGTTTTCTTTTGTTCATCAAAAACTGCATTCATCCAGTTCCAAAAACCTGGATGATCGGTAACTCCACGTTTAAGAGTTATGTCTGCAAATTCTGTATGACCTAAATAAATTCTTTGTTGGTCGTTGACACCACCTTCCTGAAAAACATTTTTCTTAATTTGAATACTTAATCCTGTACATTCCGCAAAAGAAGCAGCAATAGAACTGTCTATTTCTACATAGAAACGATTAGTAGTGACATAATTTAATTCGTGAGTAATATTGCCGTTATTAGCGCCTGTAGCCATCACAACCACCTTTGAGAATTATAATTACCGAGTCTTTCGCGCTGCGATCGCAAGTCTTCTAGCAAAAGTTTATATACGCGTTCTGCGAGTTCGTTCAGCAGCAGTGAGTTGTTGAGATATTTACTTGCCGTTTTAGCCGCCTTCCTAGCATCAGAAGTCACTGAAACTCCTGCGTAGCCAGCAGTACCACCAACATCTCCATCGAACGTGAAAAGATTTTGTTGCTGATTTGAGTCCATAAATTAAAAAACTCTCCCTAAATCCAGGCTAAAGGTACTGCATCAGAATCAAAAGTAGCCAAAAGTCGAACTTAAGTTTTTATCTAAATTTAGACTTTCGACAAATTGTGTTGTGAGTGCGATCGCAGTATTCTAGATTGTTAGTAAGAGCAAAATATTTATCTAGCTACTGCTTGGGCAACCAGGAAAAGAAAATGAGAGAACACGTCAGCCGAGAGAAAAAAACTACTACAGGCTTCTCAATTCCATCCCTGAAACACCCAACACACGGTTTTGGTTTGGAGTCGTCGGCAATTTCACGCCAAGCGGTTCCAAAAATACAACCACTCCATAAACCACTGACTCACGATATCAGTCGCATACCACTTCATACCCAAGCAAAACTCTCAATTAGCCAGCCTGAAGACAAATACGAACAGGAAGCCGATAGCGTCGCACAGCAGATGAAATCTCTGGACATACAACGACAACAAGCGCCAGAGGATGAAGAAGAATTACAGATGAAGCCGATGGTGCAGCGATCGCCGATGTTAATGATAGGTAGTGAAAAAAGAGAACCCATAATCCAGCGAGATATCGAAAATGCTACCTATGACAAATCCGATCCAACAAGCGCCGAGGCATCTAAGGCTTTCTTCACAGCCTATAATGAAACTGTTCAAAAAGCATATAACTATGCAATCACCGTACCTAGTTTAGGAGCTTATGGGGAATTGAACGGTTATACCAAACTTTGGGTTCAAAAGTGGAATGAACATTTATCGCAAAAGCGCCCGAAGTTGATGGCAGCAGCCTTTGGATATGTAATCGAATCATTGGTGAGTGACTCAAACTCGGAGTTTCATCCCAAAATCGGTGGAGAGTATTCAGTGGATACACAGGTAACGGTGGGTGGAACCCGTCCTGATTTAGTTTTGCGGTTAAAAAAAGGAAGCAACTATATTGCATGGCTAGACCTAACAGCCTCAGATAGTGTTGACCATATTTACACGAAGGATAATTGGTCTTTAAAAGTTAGCAATTTTGCAGAAGTTACCTATCCTTCTCTTGATCTTGGCACTTTAGCCTTCATGCAACAAAATAAAGACAATAAGGGCGGAATCAGCGAAGCGGATCTCAAAACAAGATTGGCTGCTGCTCAGGCAGAGTATGGAAAACGTAAAGAGCAATGGAAGGAGCTTGGTCAAAAGTTTGCTTTCAATCAGATTTGGAAAGAAATGAAGAAGAGTCGGGAGACCTTAAGTATGATGCCAAAATATCCACGACAATTTATTTTGGAGAAACTAAAGAACGAATTCCAGGTTGCTGAATTAGATGAAAAGCTAGTGCCAAGTATCTTAATTGCTATGGGCGTATCGGCAACACCTTGGGGCTATACAACGGGATATAGCAGCAGTGAAAAAGCAGGTGAGGCATGGCTGATAGATAATGCGCCTGCTGAAGCTTCAACTTGAATACGTGCGATCGCCCGATACTATAAAAATTGGGTTGCCGAAAATTTAGACTTTCGATGAATTGTATTAAAAGTGCGATCGCTGTACTCTGATTAAAGATATCAACTAGCATAGATATTTATCCACCGACTGATCGGGCATCAGGAGAAGTACATGAGAGAACGCGTAAGTCAGCCCAAAAAAGCAACCACTGCTTCCTTCTCAATACCTGCACTCAAACAACCGACGCGTGGTTTTGGTTTAGATTCCCCTAGTGCTTCGTCCCAAGCAGTTCCATCGGTGCAACCTCTTAACAAACCACTAATGCACGACATTAGTCGCATATCACTGCGTCCCCAAACAAAACTCACTGTTAACCAGCCAGGAGATGTTTACGAGCAGGAAGCTGATAGAGTAGCACAGCAGGTAATGCAGACGATGAGTGAGCCTGTAAGTAAGCAGTCTGTGCAACGGGAAGCATTGCCAGAGGAAGAAGAAGAATTACAAATGAAATCTCTGGCAGATACCAATATTTCCCTGCAACGGGAAGCATTGCCAGAGGAAGAAGAAGAATTACAAATGAAATCTCTGGCAGATACCAATATTTCGCTACAACGGGAAGCATTACCAGAGGAAGAAGAAGAATTACAAATGAAATCTCTGGCGGATACCAATATTTCGCTACAACGGGAAGCATTGCCAGAGGAAGAAGAATTACAAATGAAATCTCTGGCGGATACCAATATTTCGCTACAACGTCAGGGTGGTGGAGTTGCAGCCACATCTGATCTAGAAACTTCAATCCAACAGGAACGGGGAAGTGGACAGCCACTCTCAGACGATATCCGGCAACCAATGGAACAATCTTTTGGGACTGACTTCAGCGCTGTCAAAATCCACACAGATAGCCGCTCTGACCAACTCAACCAATCCATCCAGGCTCGTGCCTTCACTACAGGACAGGATATATTCTTCCGTCAAGGAGAATATGCTCCAGAGAGTCATGGAGGAAAGGAATTACTTGCCCATGAGTTAACTCACGTTGTCCAACAAAATGGCAGGTGACGAAGGCGATCGCTGCTGGTCAATTTGCAATGGAATATTTTCCTGCACTAGTTGCCAAAAGTGCTTAATTGGGGGAATTTGCAGACGGTCTTGAGTTGTAACCATAACTACCCGACGAGTCAAACTCGAACCATCTGCTAAACCACTAGTGTTATTGCTAGCTAAAGAACGAATCGCCAGCGTAGGGTCAAGACGTGCTTCTAGTAACGCTGATTGAGGTAGCAAAGCTATCAGTTCTCCTTGGCGCACGACTCCCCGGAAGGCATCTAGGGTATTTACCTCTAAAGCCGACTGGAGTGTAGCTTCCATTCGCTCAAATCTATCTTGGATTAAGCGTTGCATCCCATAACCATCTTTAAAAACCACTTGGGGATAACGAATTAGCTCCGACCAAGGGACGCATTCATATTGTGCTAGAGGATGATTGGCTGCGGTTAAAACTTCTATAGGTTCATCATAAAGTACTTCTACCACCATTTCTCTACTAGTGGTTAAAAAGCGATTATTCATCACAATTGCTAAATCTACCAATCCATCTTTGAGGACTTTCAGGGCGCGATCGCTCCCCAATGAAGTCACTCGCAATTGCACATCTGGATAATCATGACAAAATTTTTGCAACACTGGTGGTAAGTAAGATCCACAGAGAGAGTGAATCACGGCAATGCAAAGTTCTGGTTGCTTTCCGGCGATTAAATCGGCTAATTCTTCTGTGGCAGTCTGCCACTCTTGGCAAATTTTGCGGACGCGGGGTAACAAACGTTCACCTCCTAGCGTTAGCTTGGCATGAGTGCTTCTGTGAAACAGTTCTATCCCCAAATCTGCTTCTAATGCTTGGATTTGGCGACTAATCGTCGATTGAGTAACACCAGATGTTCGCGCTGCTTGTTGAAAGCTGCCGGTTTGGGCGATCGCTAGAAAGGCTTGCAACTGCTCTAGGCGCATTTTTATGTAGCCTGAATTACATTTATCAGTTTTATTAAGTTAACGGATTTTTATCCACAATTTAGTATAGTTTGTTACAGCTTTTTTTATATGATTGACATTTAAGTAAATCAGATTTGACCGCCTTTGTCTTGAATGATGCGCTTTGCACCGATTTTTTCGGTAAATTTCGCCAAAAAAATAATAGAGGGCACAAACTAAATTTGTACCCTCCTAGAGTGTGGTAAATACTATTTTCTGGAGCGAGAACCTGCTACTTCATCAGGATCGCTATAAGCCCGGACTTTTTCGCGATTACGAGCTAGTCCAGCTAAACCAGCTAAACCTAGCAAACCTAGCCAACCCAAATTAAAACCGCGATCGCTAGGTCTTTCGGAAGTTACGACGCCTGTATTCCTGTTAGTACCTGTGGCATCAGTGCCCGTGCCTGTAGTATCAGTACCTGTTGTTCCAGTACCTGTAGCATCAGTACCTGTTGTTCCAGTACCTGTAGTATCAGTACCTGTTGTTCCAGTACCTGTTGTTCCAGTACCTGTGGTATCAGTACCAGTGCCAGTGCCTGTTGTTCCATTACCAGTGCCAGTGCCTGTTGTTCCAGTACCAGTGCTAGTACCTGTTGTTCCAGTACCTGTGGTATCAGTACCAGTGCCAGTACCTGTTGTTCCAGTACCTGTGGTATCAGTACCAGTGCCAGTGCCTGTTGTTCCATTACCAGTGCCAGTGCCTGTTGTTCCAGTACCAGTGCCAGTACCTGTTGTTCCAGTACCAGTGCCAGTACCTGTTGTTCCAGTACCTGTGGTATCAGTACCTGTTGTTCCAGCACCAGTGCCAGTACCTGTTGTTCCAGCACCAGCGCCAGTACCTGTTGTTCCAGCACCAGTGCCAGTACCTGTTGTTCCAGTACCAGTGCCAGTACCTGTTGTTCCAGTACTAGTGCCAGTACCTGTTGTTCCAGTACCAGCGCCAGTGCCTGAGCCAGTGCTACCACTGGAGCTTCCGCTACCGGAGCCTCCACTGCCGGAACCTCCACTTTGGGCAGAAACTGAAGGAGGTAAGGATACAGAAGCGAAACTGATGGCAAAGACAGTAGCTAAAACAGCTTTAGATAAATCGAAAGGCTTCATGCTTATGGTTCCTTTTATGTTCTAGATTTGTGTGGTTAATTGATTTACAAAAGCAATATTGTCTCTTCAATCCACTACTAAATTAGGTAAATTCTGACAAGATAGATTGAAGAGTGTTTTACTTAGCTTCTTCTGGAAAAGTCGAAAGGATTTGAAGATATCACAACAACTTACTATTCGTCACATTAAGCAAAATAACTCATAATCAGTAATTACTATTTCAGGATTAAGAACCTACGAAAAAATTTGCTTGTTCAGAAAAACAGAAACTAAATATTGTATTTACTTCTATTTATTCTATTTTATTTAATTACTTATTATGAATTATTTTGTTCCTGTTAGATAGTATGAGTGTTAGTTTTTTGTCGGACTTCTACTTAACTAAAAACTTTATACAGCCAGATGCTGCTAGCAGTTGAGATTCTATTAAGAATACTTCACAATATTATTTCACCTGAGAACTTATAACTTCATACTCCAGGTGTGTCTTGCTTTAGACTTAAGGAATACTTTTATATGAAGGGGAAGGGGGAAAGGGGAAAGGTAAAAACCTCGCCCGACGTTAAGCGAAATAATCCTTGTATTTTGGGTCAGGTAAAAACCTCGCCACGTTAGGGCGACCTATTCATCCCTTTTCCCCTTCCCCTTTACCCTTTCCCCTTTTATTGTCAGTTCAGTAGGATGGCATAAATAATTAAAGGTTTGTAGCAAGGATTTTAATCCTCTCTTCTCTACGAAAGGCTGCACTTCTCTACGTTCCCTGCGGGACGCTTACGCGAACGCGCAGCGTGTCGCAGACAGACCCTGCGCGTAGCTTGCTTCCCCGGAGGGGTACGACTCCGCTCAGTGACTACGCTAACGAGACGCTACGCGATTAAAAGTTGACACTGAAATTTACCATTCGGCTAAAGCGATCGCGATTCCTTGTTTTAAATCTGGTGTGATTGCGTCATTATTTGCTAACTGCTGCAATTGTTGATGTGTGGCTTTCTCATCCAGATTTTTCAGGGCGGCGATCGCATGTAGTCTCACCGATGCATTAGAATCGCCTAACAGCGAAATCAATGGTTCAATTGCTTGCATTTCGCCTAACTGTCCTAAAGACAAAGCGATCGCACTTTTGATGCTAACAATCTCTGTGGCCGGATGTGGCGATCGCAGTATTTGCAGTAAGATTTCCGCAGATGGTGTAGTTAACTGCGGTTTTTGGACTCGTCCCAAAACTATGACAATTTCTTGCCACACTGTTTCTGATGTACTTTGATTCAGTGCTGTTTGCAAATATTCCAAACTCGATAACGTCCCCACCCAACTTAAAGCGCGGATGGTTTCTAATTGCAGCGTTATCGGTGTCTGAGGTGAAATCAGCAAATCAAATAAGTGTTTAGCAGCATCATCACTACCTATGCGAGAAAGGGTCACTGCGGCTGCACAACAAACATCAAGGTTAAAGTCGTAAAGTTTGGGTTGCAGTCTCGTTATTAAATCTAATGCTTGATGTAAGTCGGGACGAAAACCTAAACCAAGTACTGCTGCACGCCTCACTGTGGCGGCGGGATCATCCAAAGCTTTTAACAATACTGGCGGTACGCGTTCGTCATGAAAACTGCTGAGGGCTTCAATTGCGGCGGCGCGGATTGCTGCTTGTGGATCTTGCACTACACTTAACAGCGGAGCGATCGTTTCTGGTTGCCGAATACAACAAAGCGATCGCACTGCTAACAATCGTGTATTTTCGTCTAATAGAAGTTCAGTTAGTGAAGCAATGGCAACAGTACCCATTTGTGCTAGTGCTGTAGCTGCGATCGCTTTGAGTTCTTCATCCTCATCATTTTTCAACAATTCAACTATTGACGCGATCGCTTCTGGGTGTTTAAATTCGCCCAAAGTCCTTGCTGCATACCAGCGCAATTCTTCTTCTGCGTCTTCATCTTCTAATATTTCAACGAGAGGTGGGATGGCAATATTTCCTAAGTTAGTCAATACTTTGGTGATTTCCCAGCGTTGTTGAAAATCCCCCATTTCTAAGATGGAAAGTGTTAATTTCAGGAGATATTCTCGATTTTTAACTATCTCTGGATGTTCCGAGTCTGTCCCTAAAATTAACTGTTGCAAATATTGAATTAGTGATGACCAATCAGCGGCATTATGTGCTGCCTCGGCTTGTACCAAAAGCTGTTTGATGTTACTCACAATATCTTGCTTTAATTATTATCTTCTGTCCCTTACATCCCTGCCTCCACTAAGAGGATGTTTTAAAAGTTCTTTGGTCGGTAACAAAACGTTTTAGATCCCCCTAAATCCCCCTTAAAAAGGGGGACTTTTATTCCGGGTTCTCCCCTTTTGAAGGGGGGTTAGGGGGGATCTAGAAGTACCTAAAATTACATCTGACCACTTTTAAAACATCTTCTAAGTTGGCTTAACTACAACCGAATTACCCTCAATTTTGGCGGCATAAGTTTTGAGCGCTTCTGTCGCTGGGCCTTTTTGCACTTTACCGTCAGCCCCAAATTCTGAACCATGACAGGGACAAGCGAATTTTTTGGCATCAGCTTTCCATGCTACGGTGCAACCTGCGTGAGTACAGGTAGGGTTAACAGCAGTTAGAGTTCCGGCTTTAGATGTTCCGACTACCAGCACAGGCCCAGCAGGTGAGTCTTTTGCCAGCAATTGACCTGTTTTATCTAAATCTGCCAACGTACCTACTGTTTGCCAATCTTTAGATACTGGAGTTGTTTGAGAAGAACAAGCTGCGATCGCTACAGGTAGAGAACTCGCAATCAAACCCAAACCTACCCAATTAATAAAGTCACGACGTTTCATAGCTGCTGAAATAATATCTAAGTTTTAGCTAACATCTGCCATTCAATTTTGGATTTGAGATTAATCTATGGCACTCCAAAATTGCTTTAGTCATCTCAAATACCGTTGATTAAGGGTTCTACATCGTTCCTTAGTGACTTTAATGTAAAAAATGCATATTATTCATGCGTTTTTGGAAGATTGTACCAAAAAACGTAACAATTTATACGATTTTAACAAAAAAATCATCTTAAGTTATGAGTATCGAAATTGTTACATGAACATTATCTAAACCTGCTTGACAAATTCCCAAGATGTAAATGGCCACAACTTTTCTTTAACTAACCACGGATTTGAAGTTTCGCGTTGGAATGTTCTTGAGTAAAAATAATCAGCCGTAGTTAAATATTAAGTTTTTATTCCCTAACCCTCGTAGATACAGCACCTGATGTAACTACGGATTGATTGGTATTGGGAAATTACGACCACAGTTCCCGATCATATCAGTAATTTGCAACGAGATTCAGCCTCATGACAGACATAGCAACTACCACTAACCTTAATAAGTTTGAGAAATTAAAAGCAGAAAAAGATGGACTTGCCATCAAAAGTGAAATAGAGAAATTTGCCGCTCTGGGTTGGGAGGCGATGAACGAAACAGATCGCGATCATCGACTCAAATGGGTAGGCGTGTTTTTTCGGCCAGTTACTCCAGGCAAGTTTATGATGCGGTTGCGGATGCCTAACGGTATTCTTACAAGCAGCCAAATGCGTGTTTTGGCCCAAGTAGTGCAACGTTACGGTGATGATGGTTGCGCTGATATTACTACCAGACAGAATATTCAATTACGGGGAATTAGGATTGAAGATTTACCAGATATCTTTAATAGATTTCACGCAGTTGGTTTAACCAGCGTTCAGTCAGGGATGGATAACGTTCGCAATATCACAGGCGATCCCGTGGCGGGGTTAGATGCAGATGAGTTGTACGACACGCGAGAGCTAGTACAGCAAATTCAAGATATGCTCACCAATAAAGGGGAAGGAAACCCAGAATTTAGCAACTTACCACGGAAGTTTAATATTGCGATCGCAGGTGGACGAGACAATTCGGTTCACGCTGAAATTAACGATTTAGCTTTTGTGCCAGCATTTAAGGAAGCAGGGGAGCAAAATTTCCCGTCTGCCC
The DNA here is from genome assembly GCF_034530635.1 of Nostoc sp. EspVER01. Taxonomy (NCBI): domain Bacteria; kingdom Bacillati; phylum Cyanobacteriota; class Cyanophyceae; order Nostocales; family Nostocaceae; genus Nostoc; species Nostoc sp. EspVER01. Next base: position 66,510 of record NZ_JAVRCS010000023.1, on the reverse strand, counting down.
ATTCCCACGACAAAATTTTTGGGTTTAACGTTATAGTTGGTGGCTTTTTCTCAGCTAAACGTTGTGAAGCGGCGATTACTCTAAATGCTTGGGTGGCTCCTGAAGATGTAGTCGCTGTGTGTAGAGCGGTTTTGGAAGTATTTCGCGATCATGGGCCACGTGCAAATCGGCAAAAATCGCGCTTGATGTGGCTAATCGATGAATGGGGTTTAGATAAGTTTCGAGCAGAAGTAGAAAGCCGTTTGGGTAAATCATTATTACCCGCAGCACCTAAAGACGAGATCGACTGGGAAAAACGCGACCACATTGGGGTATATAAACAAAAACAAGCAGGATTAAATTACGCAGGTTTGAACATTCCTGTCGGTCGGTTGTATGCCGAAGATATGTTTGAAATCGCTCGTCTAGCAGAAGTTTACGGCACTGGCGAAATCCGTTTCACAGTTGAGCAAAACATTGTTATTCCCAATATTGCTGACTCACGTTTAGCAACATTTTTAACAGAAACGTTGCTGGAAAGATTTTCGATTAACCCTGGTTTACTGGCGCGATCGCTAGTATCTTGCACAGGCGCACAATTTTGCAACTTTGCCCTCATAGAAACCAAAAACCGCGCCCTGGCAATGATTAAAATCTTAGAAGAAGAGTTAACCTTTACCAAACCAGTGCGAATTCACTGGACAGGTTGCCCTAACTCTTGCGGACAACCGCAAGTTGCAGACATCGGCTTGATGGGAACTAAAACTCGTAAAAATGGCAAAACCTTGGAAGGTGTTGATATATATATGGGCGGCAAAGTTGGCAAAGATGCCCATTTGGGAACTTGCATCATCAAAGGCATACCATGCGAAGATTTGCAACCAATATTGCAAGACTTACTCATCCAAAAGTTTGGGGCAAAACTCAAGCAAGAAGCCTTACTAGTTGGTAACTGCTAGTACTTATTAGGGGTATTCGGCATTGGGTAAAACTCAACCTTCGACCTTCAAGACTTAACCTTCGACCTTAAAGGCTCAACCTTCGACCTTAAAGACTTAACCCTCGACCTTAAAGGCTTAACCTTCGACCTTAAAGGCTCAACTTCGGCTACCTCTTCACCGTATTTTATTCAATTAGAAAGATTGGAATGCTTAAAAACTTATTTTCATTTAGCGATCGCTACCGCATTTTACATCAGACTTGGTTTGCTTTCTTTCTCACCTTTGTATGTTGGTTTAACTTTGCTCCCTTCGCTACAACCATTGGCAAAGAGCTAAGTTTAGCGCCTGAGCAAATCAAAACTTTGGGCATCTGTAACCTCGCCCTCACAATCCCTGCACGGCTAATTATTGGTATGCTTCTGGATCGTTTTGGTCCCAGAATCACCTACTCAATCCTGCTGATGTTTGCGGTAGTTCCTTGTTTGGCGACAGCACTAGCGCAAGACTTTAATCAACTAGTCATCAGTCGTTTGCTGATGGGAATTGTCGGATCTGGGTTTGTGGTGGGTATCCGCATGGTGGCCGAATGGTTCGAGCCGAAGGAGATGGGAATTGCTCAAGGTATTTATGGAGGTTGGGGAAACTTTGGGGCTTTTGGCGCAGAGTTTGCCTTGCCGATACTTGCAGTTTCTACGAGTTTTTTCGCTGGTGGTGCTTCTAACTGGCGGTTTGCGATCGCACTTACAGGGATAATTACAGCCATCTATGGCGTAATTTATTACAACAGTGTCCAAGATACGCCCACAGGTAAAGTCTACAAAAAACCTAAGAAAAATGGTTCTCTAGAAGTAACCAGTGTTAAAAGCTTTTGGGCGCTGATTGTCTCGAATTTTGGTTTAATTTTCGCTCTAGGTTTATTAGCTTGGCGCTTGGAACAAAAGAACATTCACTTCCTAACTTTAAGCCAAATGTATCTGGCTTGGTTAGTATTAGCAGGATTGTTTGCTTACCAAAGTTACCAAGCTTGGCAGGTAAACCGAGAACTTCTAATTGGCAAGAAAACTTACGCTCCATCTGAACGCTTTCAATTTGGTCAAGTAGCTTTACTCGAATTCACTTACATAACTAACTTTGGCAGCGAACTAGCAGTTGTTTCCATGCTCCCAGCATTCTTTGAAAAAACTTTTGCTTTAGAACATGTTGTAGCTGGGATGATTGCTGCTACCTATCCATTCTTAAATTTAGTTTCTCGTCCCAGTGGTGGCTTAATTTCTGATAAATTTAGCTCCCGTAAATGGACAATGACAATTATCAGTGCCGGCATCGGTGTTAGTTATTTGATTGCACATTTTATTAATGGTAATTGGCCGATTCCAGTAGCGATCGCAGTCACAATGTTTGCCGCTTACTTTGCCCAAGCTGGCTGCGGTGCAACCTACAGCATCGTCCCCCTAATTAAGAAAGAAGCCACTGGACAAATTGCTGGAAATGTGGGAGCTTACGGTAATTTTGGCGGCGTAGTTTACCTGACAATTTTTAGCTTAACCGACGCTCCAACACTATTTAGCACAATGGGTTTAGCTGCACTAGTCTGTGCTTTTATGTGTGCCTTCTTCCTCAAAGAACCAAAAGGTTCCTTTGCCGCTACATTTGAGGGTGAATTACCAGAAACCGCAACGAAAAACCCTATCTTCTTAACTGAAGAATAATCAATTCAAGGATGAAATAGAAAACTCACTATAGCAATCCTTGCAGTAAACAAAAAGATCCCCGACTTCTTCAAGAAGTCGGGGATCTGAGCCTCCACTGCTTACTACAAACCCTCAACCTGGCGCTACATCTGAGGTTGCACAATCAAAATAACAAAATGGTACAACTGCCATGAGTGAATTTACCAAAACTCTCTGTCCCTACTGTGGTGTTGGCTGCGGTTTAGAAGTTTCACCTCCAGCCCAACTTGGCAAAGCAACTAATCGAGATAGCCAAGGAAATCCAACTTGGCGGGTGCGCGGCGATAAAGCCCACCCATCTAGTCAGGGTATGGTTTGCGTCAAAGGTGCAACGATCGCAGAATCTTTAGATAAAAATAGATTACATTACCCAATGGTGCGAGACTCATTAGATCAAGAGTTTCGCCGCGTTAGTTGGGATGAAGCTTTTGATCTCATCACCAAACGTATTCAAACTATCCGCTTCACACAAGGGCCAGAAGCCTTATGTATGTATGGTTCTGGTCAGTTCCAAACTGAAGATTATTATATAGCCCAGAAACTCATGAAAGGCTGTCTAGGTACTAATAATTTTGATGCCAACTCTCGCTTATGTATGTCTAGTGCTGTGGCTGGGTACATTCAAAGTTTTGGCTCAGATGGGCCTCCATGCTGTTACGAAGACTTAGAATTAACCGACTGTGCATTTTTAATTGGTACTAATACAGCCGAATGTCACCCCATCGTTTTCAATCGGCTGGAAAAATATCACAAAAAGAACCGCAAAGTCAAAATGATTGTGGTTGATCCCCGTCGCACACCAACCGCAGAAGCCGCTGATTTGCATTTAGCCATTCGTCCCGGTACAGATATCGATTTATTGAACGGCATCGCCCACTTGTTGATGCGCTGGAACTACATTGATACGATGTTCATGGACGACTGCACCAGCAACTTTCCGGCTTATGCTGAAGTAATTCGCCATTACCCGCCAGAAGTAGTGGCTCGTCAATGTGGAATCAGCATTGAAGATTTAGAAACAGCAGCTCGCTATTGGGGTGAATCGCAGCGCGTACTGTCTTTGTGGTCAATGGGTGTGAATCAATCCTCAGAAGGGACGGCTAAAGTAAGAACGATTATTAACCTGCACCTAATGACTGGACAGATTGGCAAACCTGGAGCTGGCCCTTTTTCTCTCACTGGTCAACCGAACGCGATGGGAGGAAGGGAAACCGGAGGTTTGGCACATTTATTACCGGGTTATCGGGTGGTGAAAAATCCTCAGCACCGTGCAGAAGTTGAAGAGTTTTGGGGACTTAAGCCGGGACAGATTTCGCCCAATCCTGGTTTGACTGCTTGGGATATGATTACTGGGTTGGAAAATGGCGCTGTAGAGTTATTGTGGATTGCGGCTACTAATCCTGCGGTAAGTATGCCAGATTTAGAGCGGACTAAAAAGGCATTGTTGCGATCGCCTTTCACCATTTACCAAGACGCATATTATCCTACAGAAACCTCTGCCTACGCTCACGTTCTATTACCAGCAGCCCAGTGGGGTGAAAAAACTGGCGTGATGACAAATTCTGAACGCGTAGTAACTCTGTGTTCAGCATTTCGCCAACCGCCAAGAGAAGCTAAAGCCGATTGGGAAATTTTTGCCGAAGTTGGACGTAGATTAGGTTTTGAGAGAGAATTTGCCTTTGCTAACTCTGCGGAAGTTTATGCTGAGTTTGTCAAACTAACTAAAAATCGCCCCTGCGATATGACAGGTCTGAGTCACGCGCAATTACAGACACAAGGCCCGACTCAATGGCCTCACCCAGAAAAAAGTGATGAGTTAAAAGTGAGGAGTTATGAATTAGAATCTTCAACTCCTAACTCCTCACTCCTAACTCCTAACTCCAAACGCCTCTACACCAATCTCCGCTTCCACACCCCTGATGGACGCGCTCGATTTGGGGCATATTACTCCAAGGGATTGGCAGAACCGCCAGACCCAGATTATCCGTTTGTGCTAACTAATGGACGACTTTACGGACATTGGCATACGCAGACACGCACAGGTCGAATTGAAAAAATTTGCAAAATGCATCCCGAACCGTTTATCGAAATTCATCCCCGTGATGCTGCTCGGCTAGGTATTGTCGATAATATGGATGTAGAAGTGCGATCGCGTCGGGGTAAAGCCAAGTTTCCTGCTAAAGTAACAAAAGCGATCGCACCTGGTACAGTCTTTGTCCCTATGCACTGGGGTTCACTGTGGGCAGATAATGCTGAAGCCAACGCCCTCACCCATCCAGAATCGTGCCCCGATTCACTGCAACCAGAATTAAAAGCCTGTGCTGTGCAGTTGATACCAATTTCGGTGGAAGTTACCATCAAAGATTATCAACTCCAGTCCTCACAATGGTAAACTGCAAAGTGTAGCTCTAAAGCGGTAATTTATAACCAGCAATAAGTAATTTTGTCAATAATTAATAGTCAATAGTTATTATCATTTTTTATAACTCTCTAATTTGGACTGTTACCAATTACTATATCTAAGGGGTCACAATCTCTAGTAACAAGAGGTTTGACAAGCGTGAATGGTAAGTTTTTTGATATGTCTAAGAGTTGCAAAACTGAATTACGAATTACGTTAGCGCAGCGTTAGCGACGCAGGAGCGTCATTACGAATTACGAATTATTTTAATCCTCTAGATTTATCTATAGGATTTTCTTTTATTTTAGAATCGGGTGCAGCAGATGAGAAAACTAGTGAGGCGAATTCTAGGAGCTACCAAAGATGAGAACTTCATGCACATCATTGAAAACATAGAAGTGCTAGTTTCTAAAATTCTATCTATTTTTATGGTGGTCGTAATTTTGGTAGCGATCGCAGATTTAGGAGTTTTTATTTTTAAAGAATTATTTACAATACCTTATGGTAAGTTTAACACAACGCTGTATAAGGTTTTCGGTTTATTTTTAAATATTTTAATTGCCTTAGAAATCCTAGAAAATATTACAGCCTATTTAAGAAGACACGTTTTTCAAGTTGAATTAGTGATTGTCACTTCTTTAATTGCTGTTGCCAGAAAAATTATTATTCTTGACTTAGAAAAAATTGGAGGTATTGATATAATTGGTCTAGGTGTAGCTATTCTTGCCTTATCAATTAGTTATTTGATAATTCGTTTCAGTAATTCCAAAGATGCAAGTTGAAGTAATTCATAATTCGTAATGGTGATTTATACCCCACCACAAAACTTGCCACTTTTTTCATTCCCTATTCCCTATTCCCCATACTCCCCCATCAACTTTGGGGTTGTCGAACAATGACAGATTTCTTTGAATTTGAAGCAGACTTTGTTGATTCTCTGCGTTGCATCCCCATGCAGGTGCGTTGTAAATTAGATACCTGTGGCATCAAGTTAAAATTGCCTGACTGGAATCAAATGACTACAGCCGAGCGTCAAGCTTTAGTCGAATTACCTTGCACTACAGAAACGGAAATTCAGTCTTACCGCCAGCATATCGAGCAATTAATTCTACAACGCACAGGTACACCAGCGACAAAATTGCCCATTGAGTCTTATCCTGCATGGCTAGACTCTGCCACTGTACCAGCTAGCCTTCAGGAAAAAGCTCAAGAAATAGGTGTAACCTTGACACAGCAAAATTGGGCAGCTTTAACACCCTTACAGCGTTTTGCTTTAATTAAACTTAGCCAGCCAGGACATGAAAACAAAAATTTTAAGAGAGCGATCGCAGAATTCCATCTGCTTTAATTTACCATTAGAGCATATTCGTTGAATTATCGTCTTCTTAGTCTCCTAAAGGCAAGCTAATAGGTATCTCAATTTGAAACTCAGTTCCTTGTTCTGGTATTGATAAACACGTAAGTTTTCCTTTATGCTTCTCTACTACAATCTGATAGCTAATTGATAACCCTAACCCTGTACCTATCCCTACTGGCTTAGTTGTAAAGAAAGGGTCAAACAATCTTTTTAGTACATTCTCTGGTATTCCTACTCCATTATCAACAAACCGAATCATGACCTTCCCATGAGGAGATAATTGAGTAAAAATATTGATAGTACTGGGTGCTTCTTGCATCTGTTCAATAGACCGCTTTGCATCCCGTTGTTCTAATGCATCTAAAGCATTAACCAGAATGTTCATAAAAACTTGATTTAGCTGCCCTGCATAGCATTCTACTAAAGGTAGCTTGCCATATTCCTTAATGATTTCAATTGCTGGACGGTTATGTTGTGCCTTGAGGCGATGTTCTAGAATTACTAAAGTACTATCAATCCCTAAGTGAATATCCACGGCTTTACATTCCGCTTCATCCATACGGGAGAAATTTCGTAATGAAAGAACGATTTGTTTAATTCTATCTGCCCCCATTTTCATTGACGAGAGTAACTTGGGCAAATCCGCCATTAAAAATTCTAGATCAATGGCTTCTATCTGTTCTTGAATAACCTTGACGGGATTCGGATAATGTTCTTGGTAAAGCTCAATCAAAAGCAGCAAATCGTTAATGTATTCGTTAGCAGGCTGAATATTGCTGTAGATGAAGCTCGTAGGATTATTGATTTCGTGAGCAACTCCAGCAACCAATTGACCAATAGAAGACATTTTTTCGCTTTGTAGCAAATGAGCTTGGGTGCTTTGGAGTTCTTTAAGAGCGCACTCTAAATCTTCCGCTTTTTGCCGTAAAGTTTCTTCCGCAGTTTTGAGTTCGCTGATATCCCTGGCGATCGTCGAGAAATATTCAACTTTTCCATCAGGTGATTTGTGAGCAATAATCAGTTGGGATATGGGAATTTCTCGTCCATCTGCTTTTAAAAGAGCCGTTTCCCCAACCCAATCACCGACTCGAACTGATTCTGGTAATCCTTGATTATGGATAATATCATTTGCCCATTTCGGATGATTTTGGCACAAATTTCTCTCCTGAAAAGATTCTTTTTCCCCCAGTTCTAATATTTTGCGAGCTGCTTTATTAAAGTAAAGAACCCGCCCAGTTAAGTCAGCAGTGCTGATAAAGTCTGGTGCTGCTTCTAGAATTGCCAACAACTTCGCCTGTTCTTTCTCGGCTTGTTTATGCTCGCTAATATCACGAGATACACCAACAGTCATGATCGTTTGACCTAATTCGTTACGAATAGCAGATTTGATTGTATGGAATAGGCGTACTTCGCCATCGTACCGAGTTACTGGCTCTTGGGGAATTTCTAGGGTCTGTCCACTTTCAAATACGTAAGCATCATCTTTGATATATTGCAGGGTATGATCTACTTCGTTGAAGGGTGCATCAATCATATTTTGAAGCTGTTCCTCATTCATACCGTAATAATCACGGAATGCCTTATTTGCCCAAATAATTCGAGATTTAGCACCTTTAACCAGCACCATATCTGTAATTGCATCAAGAATTTGCTGATAGGTCTTTTCGTTTTCGCGCAGAGCGTTTTCAAAAGATTTTACTTTTGTAATATCCTGCACTGTTGAAACAATACTAATTACCTTGCCATCAACGTTAGTTATAGGAGTGTGACACCAATCACAAATAATCACTCTTCCATGTTTTGTCAAGTTCTTACTGAGATTATTACCTCCCACTTTCTCTTCAATTAATAACTCCATTCTTTTGATGACTTGTAATCTCTCACTTTCTGGCACAATTATTTCTGGTACCTGACAACCGAGTACTTCACTTTTGCTGTATCCAAATAGTTGTTCAGCAGCCGGATTCCATTGTATTACTTGAAACGCTGTATTCCACTCAATTAAAGGTAAAGGATTACGTTCTATAAGTAATAAAATTTTATCTTGCAACTGTTTCAAATCTGGTTCTGCTAATTGATGTGCAATTTCTTGACCATTTATACTGACTTCATCAACTTTTAGCGCTTGGTTTACAGAAAAATTGTTGCTGGATTGAATGCCTTGTTGTTGAAAGTTCATCCTATCTAACTGACTAATAGATTTGTTTGGTTCTTAAATCTAGGATTCCCTATTATTTAGGTAATATAACATTCCTCTTTCTGATAACATCTATCTGTTGGAAATCGTAGTAAAAAGAGGACAACTTCGAAGGCATCAGTACGTCCATTAAATGTCTCCAAGAGGTAGCAGCTATATCCTTACCTCTTCAACTATAGGACTAATATTTGATTTCTGAACAAATCTGCGCAGTCTCATTTGTTCCCTGTTGCCTACCTACACAGATAAATTCAATAATCAAAGCGGATTCCTATAGTTAATTGTTGCCTGAATCAATATAAAATATCAATTTCGAGCGTGACCTGATTCCAGAACTTTTGTTAGACCCTCCATAATCCGAAATCAATAATTCATCTCATCCAAATGAAGATACCTACGAATATAAAAGTTTTATCTAAAACTGAGGCAGATATTTAGATTTGTTTATAATTGGCAGTACTGATTTGCGATCGCCTATCTTCAACAAAATACGAACTGTATGATGTTAGTAGGTGACTCGTCTGGCGCTCAGATTGCGGCAGCAATTGCGACATCGATCGCGAATCCCGTCTATGCAGACAAACTTGGTATCCGGCCTGCTTTGCAGTCAGGCCCAGTCAAGGCAGCGCTACTGAATTGTCGAGGCTATGATATTAACGGCGTTAACTATGTTTTTTTAAGATGCATTACATTTTGTTAACTTGCCACTCTGAAATGATACATGACAGCACAGTGATTGATGTGATATATCAAAAACTCGTATATCAACTAACGCCAAAAAAGCTGACTCTAAATTAATATCTATTCTATAAACAACTATTGATGACTAATAGGTAAGGGTAACAAATATATGACTGCAAAGAAACTTTTGATGCTTGTTGGCGACTATGTAGAAGACTATGAAGTGATGGTTCCTTTCCAGACATTGCAAGTAGTGGGACACACTGTCCATGCAGTTTGCCCCGACAAAAAAGCTGGCGATAAGGTGCGAACAGCAGTTCATGACTTTGAAGGAGACCAGACTTACAGCGAAAAACCCGGACATAATTTTACTTTAAATGCAACGTTTGCAGAAGTAGAAGCCACAAACTACGATGCCTTAGTCATTCCTGGAGGAAGGGCACCAGAATATCTTCGCCTCAATCAGCAGGTGCTAGAAATCACCCGTCACTTTGCCCAAGCGAATAAACCGATTGCTGCCATCTGCCACGGCTTGCAGGTATTAGCGGCTGCTGATGTACTGCAAGGCAAGAGATGTACTGGCTACCCTGCTTGTAGCCCAGATATCAAAAGTGCTGGAGGAATCTATGTTAATATCCCTGTCGATCGGGCAATAGTTGATGGGAACTTGGTGACAGCACCAGCTTGGCCTGCTCACCCACATTGGCTAGCAGAATTCCTCAAAGTACTTGGAACTAAGATTGAACACCCAGAACTGACTACAGTTGTTTGAGACAAGATACCAGAAATATTTTGGTTCACTTCATAACAGTTTCTTCCCCTACTCCTTACTCCAAAAGAGCTTTGGCAAAACAACAGACAATAGACGACTAAAAATTATATATTTTTGAAATGGAACTAAATGCAGTAAAAAATACTATTTTTTAATAAATTGCAGTGGGTTGAATTTGCAGCTACGATGTCAAAAGTACAGCATCGAGACAACCTGATTGATCCGCCTAACAAGCCAGTTTTAGGGCAAACTCTCAGCAGATGGAATACTTCTTTACATGAGGTGAAACAATTTGAAATTTTGCACCAATAATTTTAAATTTCTTAGCAGTAAGTGAAGCTATAGTGGATTTAGCAATGCTGCTGCTAATGTGGCTAAGGTTAGTCCTGCTGCCAAATTATGTGAAGAATTAGTTTAGAAACGCACTTCTTATCGATGACAGGCAAAAACGCAAGACATAATGCATTTCTGCGGCTAGTGTCTGGTAATGGGGCAGCTTTGGGAGCAGAATCTCGCTACTCGCTGCCCCCCAGTAAAGAGATGGTAATTGGACGCGACCCCAGCTGCCAAGTTGTCTTGGATGCCATGATGTACCGAATGGTATCTCGTCGTCATGCAGTGGTTCGTCCCCTCTCTCTATCCCCGGATAGCAAATTTAGCTGGGTGCTTTGTGACTTGAATAGTGCTAATGGCACTTATTTGAATGGACAACGCTTATATGAATGTCAGGAATTGCACCCAGGCGATCGCATTTCTCTAGGTGCTGATGGGCCACAATACATTTTTGAATACGAGTATACCTCACTGACGCCGGCGACAACAGTAAACCAAGTTATACCACTGCCTTCGGCGACGAACTACCACAACCACACGCAATTAAAGCAGCCAGATTCTGTTAGCTTCACCCAGCTTTTTCCGATTATTTCCACTGGTAAAGATTTAACTAGTAAAGCTTACCTCATACCGGGAATACTGACCGTAATTTTTGTGGTGCTGATGTTCGCTACAGTCGGTCGGCCCCAAGCTAATCAAGTGATCGTAGCAAGTTACATTGCCTTCGCAGCCTACTATTTTGTTTACCAACTTTGCGGTAAACAAAAGCCTTGGTGGGTGCTAATGGCTACGTCATTGGGTACAATCCTGATTTTGCTTAGTCCGCTGTTGGATCTATTTATTTTCGTATTTCGTGGCATCCTGCCTGGAAGCTTGCCCACACCCCAAGAATCTATCACCTTCACAGAGCTATTGGTGCGGATGTTTTTTGGCGCTGGGTTGATGGAGGAATTACTCAAGGCATTACCTGTACTAGCAGCTTTTGCCATCGGTAGAATGTTGTCTTCACCTTGGCGAGAACGCATCGGCATCTGGGAACCTCTAGATGGTATTCTCCTGGGTACGGCTTCTGCCGTTGGCTTCACTCTCTTGGAAACCCTTGGTCAGTATGTGCCTGATATCACTCAAAATGTCACACAACAGGTGGGTATAGGGGCTGCTGGTCAACTGGCAGGTTTACAACTGCTAATTCCGCGAATTTTAGGCTCTGTAGCCGGACACATGGCTTATAGTGGCTACTTGGGTTATTTTATCGGGTTGGCTGTCCTCAAACCTAGTAGAAGTTGGCAAATTCTCTCTATTGGTTATCTGAGCGCCTCTGCGCTCCACGCTCTCTGGAATGCTACAGGGTCAATCAATGCCTTGCTGTTGGTAGTTGTTGGAGTGTTATCTTACGCTTTTCTGATGGCAGCAATTCTCAAGGCACGGGCGCTGTCACCGACGCGATCGCAAAATTTTGCTACCCGATTTCTTGGCCCAAAATAGAGAGAGCAGAGGAGCAGAGGAGCAGGGGAGAATAATTCTTGACAAATGACCAATGCTTGAGTATTTACCTCTTGGGATAGATGGCCTAATTTGAAAATCAGCGTATTGTTAATCTATTATGGAGTAAATATACTTACAAAAATAAAAATCATTAAACTTTTTGGACAAAGTATTAATTTTAGACTCTTCCTTTGCGTAAGGCAAACCAACATCTTTGCAAAAGACACCTCAAAATAAAGTAAACAGCAAAGCGCGGGTTACGCGAACACAATGCATAATGAAAACTTTTCCTATACCCTACTCCCTACTCCCTACTCCCCATTCATACTTCAGACTGAGACTTGTTAAGTTCAGTAAAAGCATAAGAAGCGATCGCTAAACTAACCTTTGCTTTATCTACTTCTGATAAAGCTGTCCAATCGCTATTTTGAAGATTACTGAGTGCAGATGCCGCATTTTGCGATTCGCTACTTCGCATAGCGTAAGCAAAAGGACGAGCCAAAACGATCAGATCCTCTGTTCCCCAAGCTGGTAGCACTGTCTGAACGCACTCAACCAGTTGCTCACTGATTAATTGGCGAGCAGCAAATATCTCAGCAGCTTTGGTGGCGATGGTGTTGAGCAATATTTGGGGGACACAGGCAGAAAAATTCATCCGTAATGTCTCTTGAAGGTTAAGCACTACTGCCTGTTGTCGGTTATCATTGTGCTCGGATGTAGGAGTAATACTAGACCAAAGTGTATCTAGATGTCCGTAAAAATCTTGCGAGCGCCTCATTAGTTCAACGCCCTCCAAATCTTCGATTCCGAACTGTTGTTCTAGTTCTTGAAAATAAGCTTCTGATTCTTCATCACTTGGATTCCAGGGATAGTTAGCATCCTCTGGTTCTAGTAAAGCTTCTAATAACTCTAAATCTACTTGAGATGGCAAAGATGGGAAAGTGTCTGAGCCGTTAATTTTGTGAGCCATATTTTCTTCCCTCATGATTATTTGGTGGTATTGACAGCTACAAGTTCTAAGAGGAGATTTCCGCAAAAACTGTTGATTTTTTCTCTAAAAAAAACAGATTTTAAAAGCTAATGCTAAAGACTCAAATTCATTTATGCAATAGCTCCGCTAGGAGTTTTCAATCACAAACTCCCAGGTTTCACCTCTAGCACTTCCAAACTTTAACTGCATCCCCGATTTCAAAGGGACTTCCTCTCGGAGGATTTGTTGCCAGCCATTAGGGCCTAAAAACCAGGTTGTCCCGTAGGTGGAAAAATCTTGCAAGTAATAAGTTCGCATTAGTGTAGCATCTGTAAGAGTGTTGCGGCAGAAGATTTCGGCGTGGCGTTTGGATACAGATGGTTCGGGGATGACAATATCATTATCTTTCGTGCGGCCGATGCGGGTAACTCCATAACGCAGTAGCCAGGTTTTACCTTTTGGAGTCAGCGATCGTAAACTTGCAGTCGGAAGCGATGAACCGACCTCAGGAATGGCTGTATCTGGTAGTTCGGTAATACCTTCATCCAGATTTTTAATCAGTTCGCCATTAAAATCTGGATGCAGGTAGAGAACAGGCAAAGTCCAAGCAGGTTGATTAAATTTATACAGTGTTAACAACTCTTGCCTAGCCTGTGCTACGGCTTCGTCAATTGGCTTGTGCGATCGCAAAGCTTCGGTAAAGGCTTGAATAAAACTGTGGCTTTCATGGTCAGCGATTTCATCGCGCATCCCCAAAACCGCAGGCACACCATGACGAATCAATACTTCTGCTAAACTACTGGCGGGGATAGCTTGATGATTGATTGCAGCTGGTTGTGCGCCCCAACAGGCGTTAAAAACCGCTAATTTCACACCTGTACGGGTCAACACTTGCGCCAATTCTATCCCATTCAGAGGCATATCTGGTCGCAAAAACAGTAATCCTCCGTCTGGGTCTGGCAAACCATGTCCAGCGTAAAAGAAAACATTGTATTCTTTGGTTTCTAATTCATCAATCAACTGTTGTGGAGTTGGTTGAATGAGTTGATTTACTACGCAAGGTGCATATCTTTGGGAATTACCAGGCGTATCTGCAAGAGCTTGCTGTAATATAGCGGCTTCTTGTTCTAGTTGCAGCTTGTCATCATGACCTAAAACCAGCAAGATACTTAAAGCCTGGTCAGTTCGCAAATGCGGTAAAGGCTCAACTTCGGTGCTGGTGCGACTAAATAACAAATCTTGCGAGAGAGACATAGCCGATTGACCAGGCTCACGCTGCATAATTTCCCAAGGGAAAGCGATCAGATCCGGGTCGCGAATTTCTAGTCGAAAGCGCAAACGTGTATGCTGACCCATAGCAATACCACGACTGCGTTCTAGACTACCAAGAATTTGCCCGTCAAATACCCAGCGCCATAAATTCATTCCCAAGTATTGCATCAGACGACTGCTGTAGGGGCCAGTAGGTTGACCTGAAGGGGGTGAAATCCAATCTATGGGGAATGGGTTGCTCTTTTGAGATGTTGAGTTAGGGGAAATATCTAGGCGACCATGACCAGCAAACATCTGCTGCCATTCTTGCCAGACTTGAGTAAGTTCAACAGGCCATACACAGTCACGTAAAACATAGCCACTGGGATACGGAGCCTTGACCACCCAAATGGCGAAGTTGTCAGTGCCAGTATTTACGAGACGGGCGATCGCCAAATTCAGGGATGGCATGGATTCATTAAACTAAAAGCTAAAAAAAATAATTTCAAATAAAAATTCTTCAAGGTGAAAATTTTCTATTTTTTTGACCTTGTAAATTTCTTACTCTAATTGTTACCTGTTATTATTCCAGGTTTTTACAAGTTTATCGAGTATTTGATTGAGTTGGGCTGATGACGGGTGGAAGTGATTGAGTCGCTGGCGGTTGTGTAATAACAGCTTTACATGGATTTGGTGCGTCTGGTTGTAAAACAGAGAAGCTCGAAGGGTTTACTTTGGAGGAGTCTAGCGATAGTTTTGCTGGCAAAGCTTTTGGATTTGGTGCAACTGAGGTAGTTACTGCTGATTTATTACTATTAGCTGAACCTGGCGTGGTTTTATCAGCACAGACTCGCATAGGCACTAGAAAATTCCCAGGAACCGATTGGGGATTTAATTTTTTCTCAAGAACTAAATAAGTCTCAGGGGGAATAAATTGATTGTTTCCAAAGGATATTGCCTTGTTGGTTTTAATTACCGAACCAGGAGAAAGGTTATCAAGCGATCGCTGTGTAGGTGTTGCTTCGAGGATCGGATTTTGAGTTTGTAAGGGATTGGAAAAAATTGGAGAGGTTCCTCGCAGTTGCCTGACGAACAATCCTAAAAAACCTGCTGCTAGCACAAATATTAATGGAACTATCCACTGTAGGGGGAATTGACGAGTAATAGCCGATTCAGTATCTGGAATTACCTGAGTCTTGTGGTTTGGACTGCCTAAAACTGTCGCATCTGTTCCTCTGGATGCTAAATCAACAGTTTTGGCAGAATAACTCTGGGGAATTATTGCTTGGATGGTGATTTCTGGTTCCCAATATTGGACTTGATAGTGAACTAAAGCGACGGTGACATTATCATGTCCATTTTTAGTATTAGCAATTTCGACTAATCGATCGGCAACAGTTGCTATATTTGCTTCCCCAACTAAAATCGGCAAGATTTCTGTTTCCCAGTACTCCTCTACCCGATCAAAGTCACTCAAACCATCGGATGTGAGCAGAAAAACAGCATCTTCATCGAGCATAAACCGTCCCGATGTGGGATGCAATGAAGTGCTAGAACCCATCCCCAAAGCTTGGACGAGAGAGCCAGCGGCACTCTGTTGCACTGCTTCGCGGTAAATGGCATAACCTAGTCGCACTTCGCGGGAGGCGACATCATCATCAAGGGTAACTTGATAACAGCCGTGGCGTGTAATCCAGTAGGCACGACTATCACCGACGTGGGTAATGTACATTTCATGAGCAACAGGCAATGCCATGACTAAAGTCGTGCCCATGCGTTGACGCCCTTGGCGATTTTCACTGTCATTGCGCTGACTGATTTTGTCATTGGCCATTGCCACTGCCTTATCTAGGTCATTCAGCAGCATTTCCGGGTCTATGTGGTCGTAAGGAACCTTTGTTAGTTGCTGTACCTGCTGTTGGATGGTTTCAATGGCTAAATTTGAGGCGACATTGCCACCCTCGTGTCCACCGATGCCATCACAGACAATTGCTAAGGCTGTTGGCTGGGGTGGTTTGCTCACTGGAGTTCCACTGGGGGGACTACAGGCATCTTCGTTACGTTGACGACTGGGCCCGGTGTCGGTTTTGGTGATAATTTGGATCGTGGGTGTTTGCGATCGCCCTAACCCAGCCAGTCCCCGATCTAAAACACCGATTAATTGATCGGTGGAATTAATCTCTCCCTGAATTAAAGCTAGGCTAACGCGATTGACAAATTCTGCGATCGCTGGTTTGGCAGTGCTGACCAACTGCTGCCAAAATTCACCTAATTGGGGCAATTCTGGTGATATGGCGCTGTCAAAACGCAATTCCAACAACCGGACTAACGATCCTTCTACCCGTAATACATCAGAGTCAAGTAAGCTAGAGGCCACACCTTCACTTACAAGAGGTTGCCACAGATGAGCTATTTGCCATAACCAATTTAGTTGGCGCATTGATGTTGCATCACGCCAAGCGGTGGTTAACTCGCTGCCTAAATGTACTTGTTGAGTAGTGTCATCTACTAATAGTGGCGGTTTTTCTAAGAGTAATATTTCTCGGTGGGAAGACCCGTCAGCCACAAAAAGCACTCCATATACCTGCGGTACGTGTAGACGGTAGGGAATCAGTCTCAGGTACGCTTTTAGAGGCTGCAAATTATCTAACTCAGGCGTTAGCGCTAATAAACCAGGCTTCGTATCTAAAAGAAGAAATTTATCAAGGATTAAATAGCGATCGGCTAATATTTCTCCAGGGCTACCCACGCTTGGGCTATCTACCACAGCCCAGAGATAATTTTTGGGTAGAGGCGTCGAACATCGCTGGCAAAACTTGTGAGTCAGGGGGTTGGCAGCCTGACAATTTTCGTTTGGACAGTAGAGCGTTGCCGCGTCATTTTCCATATTTTTCGCACCGATCAGCGATTGGCAATTTCTTTAATAGCATTAGTAGGGACAATCTAGACCGCTCATCTTTCTTAAACTTGACATACCCAGACTTTAGATGATGATTTTAGCTGGCGGATATCAGCAGGTGCTAATACTTATCCGAATCCAAAAAATACGCTCCTAACTCAACCCTACAGCCTAATCATAGCTTCTATTGCCCTGTGACTCTCCATCGCCAAAGCAACTAACTCCAACCCTGTCACCACAGCATAACCCAAGCATAACTGCGCGATTTGTTTTTGCGAAATTACCCCATCATTAACAGGCAGAGAATATTGGTATTTATTTAGTTTATAAGTAGGATAGCAAGAATTAACTTTAATTTAAGAATTAAGAATCGCAAATATTAATTTTGGCAAAAGTACCTGATAAATGCAGTGACTCGAAGAATCTCTTGAGGACTGCTGTTAGTGGCAGCGGCGGGGTTAGCCAGTGCTGAGTTAAGAAGTAGACTTATGAGTTTTTTCACTCTCAGCCGAAACACTTTTAACTCAGCACTCTTTGTACAGAAGGGTTTGGGCAGCCCGCTACCAACTCATTGGCTTATTGTTTGTCGTCAATGGCAACTTGAGGGACTCCCATGCTGTAATTAGTAACACGGGCAGAAAGATTGTAGCTGACTTCCCCGAGTTGCAGAAGCGATCGCAGATAATGCTCTAAGTCTGACCCCACACGGCGCAAGTTATAGTCCGTGAGGTCTGCGCCACTAGATGCTTCTACTAGTTCATCAAATTTTCGATAAATTTTTTGCAGTGCATCTTCATTCCAATTAAATTCGTTATCTGGGTCAACATCTAAGGTTAAGACTTGTTGACTAGGAACTAGATCGCCATCCCGGTCAATTTCACCTGCAAAAATGCGGATGTGCCGGGTTGTGGACTTGAGCAGCATCGGGTTATCCATAAAAAGGTGTAAGATTTGCGTGGATTACACTGAAATTATTGTAGACCTTATATCCGAGCTTGAATGCTCCCAATTTAAAAGCTTTGAATGCTGTTTTAAAAGGGTACATTGAATGGTCATAAGTAAAAATATCACCTTTACTGATGAGCTTGCTACTACTGTTATGAGTTGAAGATATATTTAACTGCTAGTACTGACAGTAGTCGAATTATTTTTCTGTAAAAATTAATTGGTAGAGTATTTTTATTTAGTCTACGAATCTGACTTACTGCTAAGATTTTTGGACTCAATCAAGCCCAAAAGACGGTAGGGCAGGGCACTCAGCAGAAATGATTCGCTCTGTGTGCTTTTTTTATAGAGAACAAAAGTTTTGACATTAATAATTATGCCCAGCAATTTATCCTGAATTTTCTATTGCAAAAAACGTACATCAAGTAATTTCACGCAATAGCGCTGCATCGACTGCTGGCTTTAAGAAACTCAAGAAACCTAAGCAGTGTTACTTACGTATAAATACCAAAATTAGAGTAACAAGTCAAACTGTTATTGACGTTCACATAAAGTTGATGTAAAAACCTTTAAAAAGGTTGAACAACTTCTTACAGAAACTTTATTGTGTAGAATCTTAAAAACTGAATAATAGTTATGGCTTACCATAAGCTACATCTGGCACAGAAACCTCAAAATCTAGACACTGAAAATCTAGGTTGAAAATACACCACAGGAGAGTGAAATGGAATACAAAGGTGATTGATGAAGAAAAATTCTTAATTCA
Source organism: Nostoc sp. EspVER01 (assembly GCF_034530635.1). Classification (NCBI taxonomy): domain Bacteria; kingdom Bacillati; phylum Cyanobacteriota; class Cyanophyceae; order Nostocales; family Nostocaceae; genus Nostoc; species Nostoc sp. EspVER01. The sequence goes on along the minus strand of NZ_JAVRCS010000023.1, from coordinate 47,803 downwards.
AGCACTTTGGATTCAAAAGAGATATAAAGAATTTTGCTGGACATCTACCTCCTTACCCTCATGACAACCAAGTAAAGGAATCTCAATAGTTATGAACTCCAAAGCATTACCACGCCAGATAAATAATCTCGAAGTAGGTGTTTATGAGTGTGAAATACATCTCAAATTCCGGTTGATTGAGGAAAAGAGTCTATTGAGCGATCGCGAGCAACTCTTACAGGTGCTACTTGATGCTTTAACCGAAGGTTCTGATGACTTTCTAGAAACGCTCCAAGCGTCCGTTAAAGCCCAGGAAGTATCTGAGTTTAAAGCCTCGCCTCAAATGCGGCGTCAGCTAATGCGCTTGCGTAATGTGGCGGAAAATTCTCCAACCTAAAGGTGTAATTTAAGTAATGAAAAACGTGAATTGGGCATCAAATCAAATGTTGATCCCATACCCCCGTTGCCATAAAAACTAAGCAGTCAGTAGATTTCATAAAATATTTTGATTTCTACCTTGTGAAAGTCTTATTTAGCAGCACAAAGTCCCAGGAACAGTTTCCGCTATTAAAAACTTTGTAGCAAAGGGTACTGGTAGAATCTGAAAGCAAATTCAGCCGGGTGCATTTTACCGAGTTTTTATCAAAACATTGCAGAATAATAAAACCCTGTGTCTTTACAGATGGGGAATCGGATAACAGGCGCAAATCAAATGAAAATCTAAAAGACAAAAGTAAAATAAATAACCTTTCTTTTAGCTTTTTGCTGAAGCTAAGTGCCTGATTTGCTGAAATACTTATGTTTTATCTATTACTGGTAATAGATCATGGTTTAGCAGCCAGTTAGCTATTATCAATTACCCAGAGGCAAGGGAGACAAGGGGACAAGTCTCTTCCTTCTTCCTTGTCTACCTTGTTATTTTCTCCATACCCAATACAACTCTTATAGAGGCTGCACTTCGACTACGCCCTTCGGCTACGCTCAGGACAAGCTCAGTGACCACGCCAACGGCTTCTCTACGATATGCTACGACACGAACGCGGTTCCTGAGCGAGTCGTTCGCGTAGCGTCCCGGAGGGAAGGGCAGTACAAGAATTCTCATCCCTATTTAGCAAGACCGTGTTCGAGAGCAAAACGAACTAACTCTGTACGGCTATTGGTACCGGTTTTACTAAACAAACGGCTGACGTATTTTTCTACATTACGGACGCTGGTTTCTAAGCGACGGGCGATTTCTTTGTTCATCAACCCTTCAGCGACCAAATTTAAAACACTTTGTTCTCTGGGAGTCAAATCAATTTTAAAAGGGGCTGGCGATTGGGAAATGGCACTTCTTTGAGTTAACAATGCCTTTATTTGGGCAATCTGATTGGCTAGTTCAGCAAGATCGGGGGTTTCAGCGTCATCTCCCGTACTCGCAGCCTTAGCAGCGCGGCGGGCTAGCAAATTTTCGACTATAGCCACTAACTCGTCTGGATCGAAGGGTTTGGGTAGATAGGCATCAACACCAGCGTGATAACCTTGAATGCGATCGCCTGTCATACCTTTAGCAGTTAAAAATACTACCGGTAGTGCTTGGAAACGGGGATCTTCCCGTAGTTGCTTCAGGAACTGATAGCCATCCACTTGAGGCATCATCACATCGGAAATCACTAAGTCAGGTGTATTCATCTGCATCCATTCCCAACCTTCAAGGGCGTTACTGGCGACTTGAACGCTGAAACCGCTCTCTTGCAAATAGTCTTTCACGGCTTCCCGTATCCCTGGTTCATCATCCACCAGTAACAATTGTGCTGACATTTAAAATTCCCTTGAGTTTTCCTTTTTCCAATTTAGCGAAAGTTGGTAGGCATTGAGCAACTTGAATTCACCTCTACCGCCTCTAAAGGTTTTAAAGTTGACATTTCTGCCTCCGTCAACCCTGCTGCTGGATTAACCATTCGCAAAGTTTGCCGACATTCTCCTATAGCGATATCCCAACAGTTGATGGTTTCATGTTGGCTACCGCTAAGGAGAGTTGGCTCGTCTTGACTCAAACTAAGCGACCATACAGTAAGGCAGTCTCCATTAGCTATGATTCATGATTGCTATGAGCATAACAAAGAGCGTCATTATCAATTACGAATTTTTTTGATAACCCTTACCATTGAGGATTTTCCATAATTAATGCCTCTGCTGCCGAGCTATTTAACGGAACTGAGAAAAAATGTCCCTGGCCATATTGACAGTTTAACTTTCTTAGAAGTAATAGTTGCTCTTTTGTCTCTACACCTTCGGCAAGCACATCCACACCTAGCTTGTGTGCCAAGGCGACAATTATTTCAATAATTTCTAAATTCTTACTATTAATACGCATCAAGCTAATGAAAGAACGGTCAATTTTCAACACACTAATCGGAAAGTTATAAAGACCACCTAATGAGGAATAGCCCGTACCAAAGTCATCAATTGATAACTCAATGCCCATCTCTCGAAGTTGCAAGATTGCGGCAGTTACCTTATTGCCATTTTCCACAATTGCGTTTTCAGTAATCTCTAGCATTAAAGTGCCAGCATCAAGGCCAGTTGAGTGCAAAATTTGCCCAATCTGCTCTATCAAATCCGGCTGAGAAAATTGCTTGACGGAGAGATTAACACTAATTTTATCTAGTAATTTAGAACAATGGTATACCCGCCAAACTTGCATCTGGCGGCAAGCTTCATGCAATGCCCATTTGCCAATGGAGAAAATTAGTCCTGTTTCCTCTGCTAGGGGAATAAAATCTGCTGGATTAAGCAGACCACGCTCTGGATGCTGCCAGCGCAATAGAGCCTCAAAACCTATAATAGAGCCACTAGTGAGCGAAACAATCGGTTGGTAATAAACCCGAAATTCTTCGCGTTCAATTGCTCGGCGCAAATCAGTTTCTAACTGCAATCTCGCTAGAGCATCAGCATACATATCTGAGTTGAATAACTCATAACGCGCTCTGCCTAGCATCTTGGCTCGATACATTGCTGTATCTGCATCCCTCAACAGTTCTTCTGGGTGTTGATAGTTTACTGTCGAACTCAAGGCTATACCAATACTTGCCGTGATGAAGACTTCTTGTCCGTCAAGTTCAAAGGGTAATGCCAGTTCCTTCTGAATCCGTTCAGCTACTTTGATGGCGTCTGACACATCCTGGATTCCCTCAAGCAGGATTGTAAATTCGTCTCCCCCAAGCCGTGCCGCTGTATCTATGGAGCGTACACATATTTCTAGTCTACTTGCAATAGCAAGCAGCAATTGGTCTCCATTTAGGTGTCCAAGACTGTCATTGATCACCTTAAACCGATCTAGGTCGATAAATAGCACAGCATATAGATAATCTGAATGCCGTTTTGAATAATTTACCGCATGTTTTAGGCGGTTCATAAATGCAACGCGGTTTGCCAGACCCGTCAGTGTATCGTGAAAAGCAAGGTGCAGTAGTTGTGACTCGACTTTTTTACGTTCTGTAATTTCATTTAGCAATTTCTGATTTGCTTTTACCAGTTCCGCTGTCCGTTCCGCCACCCTTATTTCTAACTCACTGTAAGCTCGGTACAACATTTCTTCAGCTTGTTTGCGTTCACTGATGTTGCACAGCAGCCAACGCCAGCCAAGTTGCTTCTCCCCAAGGTCGTATACTACAGACGCTCTCACATTAGCAGGGAAAGGCTTTCCTCTCCGTGGCTGTAGGTGAATTTCCCAGTTCAGTACCTCCTGCAAATTGTTTATTTGAGAGTTAAAGGACTGGTGGTCTTGTTGAGCAATAAAAAGAATTAATGGTTTACCTACTAAATACTTTTGTTGGACACCAAGCAAAGTTGCTGCTACATGGTTAGCCTCTTGGATTGTCCCGTTGATATCAGTTACCAAGTAACCATCTGGAGCAAACTCGAATAAATCTTGGTAACGCTGGCGCTCTTTCTCTACTGCCGCTCGTGTTACCTTTAACTCCTCGGAAGCTGTCAATAGTTCTTCCATTGCGGTGTTAAGTTCCTCGAAAGCCTCTGTTATCATCTCCTGTGGTGAGTTCAGCTTAGTTCCATAGCATTTTAATAGTCTCTGTATCTGTGAGCGTAATTTATCTATATGTTGATTAAATCCATCCACTATCATGTTGCTCAACTCACAAAACTATGAAGCGTAGCTGTGAATGAAAAGAGCAGGGTAAGCAAACCCCATGCTTTCTTCAAGACTTCAGACGCTATTGAGCAGGTAAGGAGAAAAGGTTACTTGCAAGAGCGGACACTCTATAAATAGATATGACAGAACTTGGTTTTTGATTTACTAACTGAACCTCTCAATAATGAGGAAGCAATCAAATTTGTGTAGCTTCAATCAACTTTTAGCCCTATTTAGTGCCACAAGCTTGTCTAATAACGACTAAAGTGCTAAGTGGTAACAAGCCCTACCTACTGGAATTTTTATTTTATTAAATACAAGGTACTAAAGTTAAAAGATTAATAACAGCATATTTGCTTTACCTATTTTTGAAAATACTTCTTAAGATACATTCGCTTTTGTGAGCTAAGGAAAGAATAAAGGTCTCAGTCAATGCTTCTGGACTGACAAGAACGTTTTTGCTTAGGCGTTACTGAATTCAGGTATGAAAATGATTTTGCGTAATTTCAAAACCTTTGTAGAGGCTAGCAATTGCAACGTCTCTATACCAAGATTTACACATCTAAATCAGCAACGCTCTTTTTCTTCGTTACAGTCGAGCAATTATCTTGGCATTCTCTGGTAGCTTGGCGTCTCTTTGTCCAGCAGTACGCGCCCTAGCTGTGAACAAACCAATGGGAGTACTTAATAAATCTACAAGGGTGGCTTGCTGCGCCAACGCCTTTTTAATATCTCTTGGTACTTCCTTCAATAACCAACGTGCCAAACGATAACCGTATTCTTTGGGTGTCATCTCTCGCATTAAATCTACACCGTACAGTTCGTGCAGATAGCGATTTGAGCGTCCATAACGCTGCCATTGACTCTGTAGTTCTTGAAGTGTAGCGCGGTGGCGGTGCTGAACGATCGCATTTGGGGCAAATTCTAAACGCCCGATGTTTTCCCCCAAAATCCGCCAACAAATATCAGCATCACCACCAGTAGTCAGATAGGGACGAAATAAACCCACTTTTTCAAAGGCAATGCGTCGAATCGCCAAATTAGCTGTTTGACCATAGGGACGAAAGGAATGGTTCAGAGTATGCTTTTGCGATAAAGTTTCTTGACGGTCTGCGTGTTGTTCTAGCAGAGTTGTGCCTGGTAGTGCCAAAATTTCACCAGCAACAATTACCACTTCTGCGTTGACAAAAGGCTGAATTAGTGTATCTAACCATTGCGGTTGTGGGCGACAATCTGCATCGGTAAAAACGATAATTTCACTCGTAGCGGCGCGAATCCCAGTATTACGAGCAGCGTAAGAGCTTTGAATTTGGGTTTCGCTCAAGGGGCGAATTGTAATTGGGCAATTTTCGGCAGATGTTTTCAGGATGGTGAGAGTGCGATCGCTACTGTTGTTGTCTACCAATAAGTATTCTACCCGGTCTTTTGGGTAAGTTTGAGACAACAGACAATTGATTAACTCTGGTAAATCTGCCTCACCGTTATAAATAGGAACAACCACCGACACCATTGGTAAAAATCTGGTGGCGGTGGTTGCATCAACTGGCTGATGATTCATAAATCTGAGATTTTGGAGATGGGATTAGTAGCTAGTATTCCCAAACCAAAATCCTGGAACGGCATATCAAGCAGTTTTCATAACTCCAAAAATCTGGATTTGGGAATACTACTATATAAACACCTGGCAACAAATCATTCGTGTCAATTTAAAATTTCAGGTTATCAGCGCGGCTCATGGGTCGAGTCGGTTGATTTGCTGGCGGCTGGGCAAAGTTGTTATTTGATAGAATTGCGATCGCTCGAGCATATTGGGGATCGCTCTTAGTTCCGATTAAATCTGGATTAGAGGCCAATTGACGCTCTTGTGCTTCTGTCAAGTCTAGCTTGATATCTGGGGCAATCCCTTTATGGTTAATATCTGTTCCCGCCGGGGTGTAGTAATGAGCTATGGTGACAGCCAAGCCGGAACCATCTGCGAGTTCATGAACTGACTGCACTAGGGCTTTGCCAAAAGTTTGACCACCTACGACTACCGCCCGCTTATTATCCTTGAGTGCGCCTGTGAGGATTTCGCTAGCACTAGCTGAATTCCCATCCACTAAGACCGCCAAAGGACGATTTGTCAAAGCAGTGCGATTAGCTTTAGTTTCCTCAGTGCCACCCACACGGTCTACTGTCTTGACAATTCCGCCGTCATTATACCACATCCGAGCAATTTCAATGCTCGCCTGCAACAAACCGCCAGGATTTCCCCGCAAATCCAAGACATAAGAATCAACTTTCTTAGTGTTCAAATCGCGGATGGCTCGTTGCATTTGTTCTGCGGCATGGGCGCTAAATTCTCGCAAACGAATATAGCCAACACGGCGATTCCCTTCTTGCTTGAGGGTATAGCGTACCGTTGGGACTTCAATACTTGCCCTTGTCAGCTTCAAATCAAAGGCATTTTGGCCTGTACGTCCCAGCCGTAGTTTGATGGGAGTACCTGCTTTACCACGGATTAGCTTAGAAGCGTCATCCACTTTCATTTTGAGAGTGGGTTTGCCATCAATTGCCAAAATTTCATCGCCTGCTTTGATCCCAGCTCTCAGTGCCGGAGAATTTTCTATGGCTTCGACAACAGTGAGGCGCTGAGTTTTGTCGTTCACTTCCATCCGAATGCCGATACCAGAAACTTCCCCAGATGTTTGGCTAGTTAGAGCTTCAAATTGTTGGGGGTCCATGAACCGAGTGTAAGGATCTCCCAATTTTTGTAAAGCTTCGCGGATGGCAGTGTATGCTTCTTCCTTAGAAGAGTAGTCTTTGCTCAACAAGCTTTGCCTGGTTGCTTGCCAATCTTGTTGATTAAATTTGCCATCAACATATTCATGATTTACCAGTTGCCAAACTTGGTCAACTATCACTTTTGGGCTGTCTTGGAGGGCTAGAGCAGCACGGACACCACGAGTCCAAGCTGGGCCGAACACGGATATGGTAGCAGTTGTGGCGATCGCTCCACCAATCAAGGCTACTTGGAGCGGTGAGTAACTTTTCGCAGATTGGTTCATGTATACTTAGCTGGAATAATTGTGTTGTTGACAGTTTAGCAATCAGGCTTTCCAGAAATTTTTAAGTTTTTATACCCCAGAATCAACAATCTTCCTTCATCATTTTTATCATTAAATGATGCCAAAAATGCCGCATTAGTTATTAACAATCATTTCTCAGTTTGTTAGTCTACTCCGGAAGGCTATACTGAGCATGTGACACTTTAATTAGCGTCATGTTTGCATTCTAGATTACTTTTATAAGATAGCACTTTGCTCACTGAATTGCAGTACTGTTATACAGCAATAAAATCAGTTTTTCTTACTTAAGTCATGAAACGCAAATTTACCAACAAATCATTAATTTCTATTAAAAAAAAATCTGCTAATCTGTGGCAATTGTTACAAAAACTCAGTGGTGGATTGTATGTTGTCCTGGGTGTTTGGCTGATTTTCACTACTATAACCTTAGTTTTTGCTTCTTCGCAGCCGATAGATGCCTTCTTTGTGCTAGGTGGCAGTATTCGTCGAGAAACTTATGTTGCCCAACTAGCAAAACAATACCCACAAACCCCAATTTTAATTTCTCATGGTTCCCCAGATCCCTGTATACGGTTAATTTTTGAGGCGGAATTAGCAGAGTTACAAAACGTTTGGTTAGAAAACTGCGCGAATTCTACCTTTGAAAATTTTTATTATGGTATTCCAATTCTGCGCCGTTGGGGAGTGCATAAAGTCATGTTGATTACCTCGCCCAGTCATTTACCCAGAGCTAAATGGATGGCACAGATTCTTTTGGGCGCTCATGGTATTTGGGTAGAGCCAGAAATTGTTCAAGAATTGGGTGTTCCTGGTAATCGGGAATCTTGGACTAAAACTGGATTAGATATAACGCGCAGCTTATTGTGGGCGATTTTAAGTCAAATTATTCAACCGCAATGCTCAAATGTCACAAAACTTACTGATGTAGATATGCAAGCTTGGGAGCATCGAGGTTTTCATTGTGAACACCAAGGGGGGTTGAGGAGATAACTTACTCGTAATGCGTCCACATACGAATTATTTTGGCTACTTGCTCGGATTCGATGACCTGATATACCAACCGATGCTGTATATTTATCCTCCGAGAATAAGCACCTAATAAGTCACCAACCAGCTTTTCATAAGGTGGAGGATTTTCAAAAGGATTTTCTTTAAGGACTGCGAGTAATTCTTCGGCCTTTTCCTTTAAGTTACTAGAAGCTAATTTCTTCGCGTCTTTTTGCGCTTATCTTGTGTAAATCAACCTCCAACTCGCGGCTTCGGGGTTTGCAAGTGGCTCCTCAGAAGCTTGCTGACTCACCAATCCAACTCCTCATCACATTCTTGGATCGGGGTTGCTAGTCCTTCTTTTATAGATTCTCGCATTCCAGGGACAGATAATAAGTAAAGAGTCTCTTGAATTGCAGACCAATCTTTTTCTGCAAGCAGAATCGCATTACCGCGATCGCCTCGAATGATCACAGGTTTCCCCTGCTCTGCAACTTGGTCGATGATCTCTTGCAAATTCTTTTGAGCGTCGTTGACGGGAAGCGAAGACATCATAACTTTTTTAACTCACGATAATTTTAATTTAGTAGAAAAGTTGAGAAATTTACCACGTTATCAACGACGAAGAAGAGGAACTAAAAAGTATTTTGCAATTTAGAAGCACGAAGTTGCGATCGCTTTAAAAATTAAGCAGTATATTTGCATAAAATAATCGCTATTGGGCAAAGGTGAAGAAAATCTTACTCTCCACCTCTGGGCTTGTTGCTAAACATCGCTTCTGCTGATTGCATCCAAGGGAAAATTAATGCAAAAGTTCCCAATCTTGCAGCATAAAAATAGCATCTCTATACAAAGACAAATCCGCCTGGTTAACTTCTATTCCCTCTCCGATTCCTTGTAGAAGGGTAATTGTCAATTTTCCTCCCAAATGTTCGCGGAATTCTGTAAGCCCCCTAAACAGACAATGCGGATGGTCTAGTTGATCTAATTGCTCTGTTAATGCCGATACGTACAAAGTAAAGCCTAATTTTTTGAGTGTAGTTAGAACCCTTTGCCACTCTGATTGCAAGAGTTGCCCTGTTAAATATGAATAGGTTGTATCTAAAGCGATGCCGATCGCAACAGCTTCACCGTGACGTAGGCTGTAATTAGTTAAATGCTCTAGTTTGTGAGCAGCCCAATGTCCAAAATCCAAAGGACGCGATGAACCCATTTCAAAGGGATCGCCGCTACCAGCAATATGCTCTAAGTGCAACTGAGAGCAACGATAGATTAACCTTTCCATTATGTCCATGTCTCGATTAGCCAATTTATCGGCATTAGTCATAATGAAATCGAAGAAATCTGCATCTTTAATCAGCGCTACTTTTACCGCTTCTGCAATACCCGATCGCCAATCTCGATCGTCGAGGCTAGTAAGAAAATCAAAGTCATTCAAGACAGCATAAGGTGGCATGAATGTACCCAAAAAGTTTTTCTTACCAAAGGCATTGATTCCGTTTTTGACTCCTACACCCGAATCATTTTGCCCTAATACTGTTGTTGGTACTCGTAAGAGCCGAATTCCTCGGTGAGCCGTTGTTGCTGCGTATCCTGCCATGTCTAGGACGGCTCCACCTCCAATTGCTAAAACGTAGGAGTGACGGCACAATCCAGCTGCATTGATCCGCTGATGAATTTGCTCTATAAATCTAGAATCGTTCTTGACTGCTTCTCCACCTGGAACTACTATCGGTTCACCACTCAGTGTTAATATATCTTCATAACATTGGGCATAAGCTGATAATTTTTTTAATAGCCCATCTTGATATTGTAAAAATCCTGCATCTACCACCGCTAGTACTTGTTTTGGGGTTGTCTCCCCATCTGCGGCGATCGCTTGTGCAAGTAAAGGATTATCTAACTGAAACAGACCTCTAGTGAAGTGAACATCATAATTGAAGGTAACACGGACACATTGGTTAATTGGTTGTAGATTAAGAGCGCTTTTTTGTTGAATAGCCATTTGAATATTATTACTTTCTAAGTACCTGTCAATATATACAATATTGCAATTAAAGTTAACAGCAATATAGACAAAACTAATCCATTATCTAATTCGATTTTGAAATGAATTACTAGGTAAATCTATTCAATAAACTAATCATACTTTTGAAGTGTCTTTGCCTAACAGATAAAGTTCAAATTAACATGAATTTACAATTTATATTAATGTCTGTGTTTGATATCTGAGGTTAGTAATAGAGATCATTATTACATAAAATTCTAATTTTTTTCCGTAAGATAATTTTATGATTTATCTAATCAAAATGGTATCTTTACAGTATCTTATTTAAAATCATGAGATTTTTATAGATTCAATGAAGTTACGATCACAGTAAGATATTATCTCACTGCTTCAAACCCAAAATATCAAGTTTAATGCTATATTTTATACTTGGTTGTCACAAAGAAGTTGGGCAACTTATCCTGAATTTATCATGAGTAAAGTAAACAAATTACTGCATCACTGGCTGTTAAAGTCTGTTTCAGAGAAAGCTTTTACTTGGTTGGAACAGAAGCAGGCACAGATTGCTAGCGGCGCTGCTGAACGAGTGTTTTTTACGGCTTTTAGTGCTGTGCCGCGTTATCTAGGTAAACAGGATTTGCAGCTAACATTTCAAGACTTGGAAGCAGCAGAGGATCTGATTCCCGGCTGGTATCCTGGTAATTGGAGTGTAGATCAAGCAGGTCGGACACTCTTGCTTTTAGCTTTGCCCCACGATAATGCTGAGGGCTATGTGCGATCGCTCGATCGAGTCTTCTCCACTGCCGATATGGGGGAGTTAGTTGCCCTTTATCAAAGTTTGCCGCTTATACCACATCCAGAGTTACATCGCCACCGTACTGCTGAGGGAATCCGCAGCAATATGAGTAATGTATTCCAAGCCATAGCACTACGTAACCCTTATCCAGCAAATTACTTAGATAATGCTGCTTGGAATCAGATGGTGCTGAAGGCTGTGTTTGTCGGCAGTCCGTTGCATCTAATTTGGGGTTTAGATCGGCGTGCTAACCCAGAATTGGCGAGGATGTTGGCAGACTATGCCCATGAACGTTGGGCAGCTAAACGCTCAGTTACGCCAGAACTTTGGCGACCTGTAGGGCGGTTTGCGGATAGCGCCATCATCACAGATTTGGAAAAAGTATTGGCTAATGGGGATATACACGATCAAGAAGCAGCAGCCTTAGCTTGTGCTGAGTCTCCTTTACCCCAAGCGCAAGCATTACTTTCTCATTACCCAGATTTACAGTCATCCATTCAACAAGGTAATCTGACTTGGAGCAGTTTTAGCCGCGATTCCTGCGGTGGTCACTGAGCTTTGTCGAAGTGCGAGCTATGCTAACGCTTGTCAGTTCACAAATGAAGAAGGGAATAGGTTACAGATTATTCCCTATTCCCTGTCACCTGTCACCTTTCCCCTAATCCCAATGCCCAACCATTAAAACCATGATGTTTATCGATCCTCACATTCACATGTGTTCCCGTACTACTTACGATTACTTAGTAATGCGGGAATATGGAATTGTCGCCGTTATTGAACCAGCCTTTTGGTTAGGACAACCCCGAACGAATGCTGGCTCCTTTAAAGACTATTTCAGTAGTCTTGTGGGTTGGGAACGGTTTCGTGCTAGTCAGTTTGGCATCCAACACTACTGCACAATCGGCCTAAATCCCAAAGAAGCTAACAATGAAGCGCTAGCAGCTGAAGTTATGGAACTGCTACCACTTTATGCCTGTAAAGAAGGTGTTGTTGCCATTGGTGAAATTGGCTATGACGATATGACAGAAGCAGAAGATAAGTACTTTTGTCAACAGTTGGCATTAGCTAAAGAACTCGATATGTTAGTACTAATTCATACTCCTCACCGCAATAAAAAGGAAGGTGCTAGTAAGAGTATGGATCGCTGTATTGAATATGGTTTAGATCCTTCACAAGTAGTTATCGATCACAATAACGAAGAAACCGTTGAAGAAGTATTAGGACGAGGTTTTTGGGCAGCTTTCACGATTTACCCACAGACGAAGATGGGTAACGCCAGGATGGTAGAAGTTGTCCGTAAGTATGGATGCGATAGCGTAGCGGGACGTGATAACGTTCGTCGCATCATTGTAGATAGTAGTGCTGATTGGGGTATCAGCGATCCTTTGGCAGTCCCGAAAACGGCTCAGTTGATGTTAGATCGGGGCATTCCTGAAGAACATGTACGAGCAGTTTGTTATGAAAATGCCCTTGCTGCTTACAGTCAAACTGGGCAGATGAAAGCTTCAGACTGGCTCAATCCCCAATCTGTTGATCAGCGTCAGTTGTTCAGTGGTAATTCTGTGCTACGGGGACAAGAACCAGGAATCAAATCAGTTTCAGATTTTGTGTTGATTGAGTAGAAAATTATAAGGGGGCATTGGGAATTGGGGATTGGGCATTGCAAGATAGATTTTCATCTTTGCGTTGTCAATGTAACTCATGGAGTCTCTCGGTTATTCATCTGTAATATGCGGGTTTGTTTTGAGAAATTAATAGGCACGGAGGCAGATAAGTGAATGTTGCAAGCTTAAACTTTCAAAGCTGGCGGGGTTATCTGGAATTGATGCGTCCTGCTAATATTGTTACTGCTTGGGCGGATATTCTTCTAGGTTTTGCTGCTTCTGGTTCTGGGATTATTTTTGTTCAATTAATGAATGGAGAAGCAAGTTTTTCCATACTAATTCCATTAGCTTGGTTGTTATTGGCTACCACTGGCTTATATGGCGGCGGTATAGTTTTTAATGATGTTTTCGATGCAGACTTAGATGCAAAAGAGCGACCAAATAGAGCAATTCCTAGTGGACGCGTATCTCGTCAAAATGCTACTTTATTGGGGAGTACACTATTTGCCATCGGGATTATAGCTGCTTTTCAAGTATCCTGGTTGAGTACTGCGATCGCTATATTTATTGCTCTTTCATCCCTTTTATATGATTCACTTGCCAAACATCATCCTTTTTTTGGCCCTTTAAATATGGGTTTGTGTCGTGGCAGTAACTTATTATTAGGTGTAAGTGCAGTACCTGCAATAGTTTGGGAACGTTGGTATTTAGCGCTAATTCCTGTTCTTTACATTGCTGCGATCACCGCAATTAGTCAGGGTGAAGTTCATGGAGGTAAGAAGATTACAGGAGTACTCGCATTACTGCTAATTGCAATAGTTTTGACGGCAGTTTTAGCTTTAGGATTATTAGAAGGGTACACTGCGATCGCAGCACTACCGTTTGCTATTTTATTAGCTATCAGAATCTTACCTAACTTTATCAAAGCTGCGCGGGAACCGATAGCCGAAAACATCCGCAATGCCGTGAAAATAGGCGTTTTATCTCTAATAGTTTTAGATGCAACCGTTGCATCTGGTTTTGCTGGGTTGTATTACGGTTTATTAGTTCTAATCTTGCTACCAATTTCAATGAAGTTAGCAAAAGTATTTGCTGTTACTTGAAGTTTAATGTACACACCCAGTAATACCATTAATCGGCTGTAGGGGCGTATAAATGTGCATTGGTGTCAACTTAACGCGAAACCTCACGTCCGCCAGGGATTGTAAATCCCTGTCTCATAGCTAAAGTCCTCTGAAGAGGACTAAAGAGCGCGAAAATTTTTAGTCTACTTGAGTAGACTTGAGCAATTAGTCTCTTAATTATATTCCCTGGCGGGTGAACAACACCTAATCAGTACGCTATTTTTGGCTTAAGTTGACACCAATGATAAATCTGCGACCTTATCCATGAATATATGGCAAGTATTTTGTGAAATAGTTTAAGCCAAAGAAAACAGATTACATATACAAGGGATAAAGCGAGAAAATGAAAATTACAAAAAACAATAATTTTCACTTAACTTATTGCAGCAATATTCATCCTGGTGAAAGTTGGCTAGAGGTTTTCGCCAATTTAGAAAACTATATTCCCGAACTCAAGTCACGTTTATCACCTACAGAACCTTTTGGTATTGGCTTAAGGTTATCAGATGTAGCTGCAAAACAACTTTTAGAAAGTAATAATTTAGCTCAATTTCAAGCTTGGCTGACTCAACAAGATTTATATGTTTTCACCTTAAACGGATTCCCGTATGGCGGATTTCATCGACAGGTGGTAAAAGATCAAGTTTATGCACCAGATTGGTCTACACAAGAACGCGTTAATTATACATTAAACTTGGCACATATTTTAGCTAGTCTATTACCCCAAGGACTTGATGGTGGAATTTCTACACTACCATTATCCTATAAGCCTTGGTGGGTAAAAGACCAAACAACTTTTGAAACGGTTCTGAAAAAGAGTTGTTTGAACATAGCATCAGTTGTTGCAGAAATGATTCGCATCCACGAAACAACAGGTAAGATACTACATCTTGATTTAGAACCTGAGCCTGATGGATTAATTGAAAATACCTCAGAAGTAATTGATTTTTATCAAAATTGCTTATTGCCCATTGGCGGTAATTATTTATCAGAAAACTTAAATATTGAGCAGCATTTAGCAGAAACTAAATTGCTAGAACACGTTCGGGTTTGCTATGACACCTGCCATTTTTCAGTTGAATATGAGGAACCGCAATCTGTATTTGCACGTTTGCAATCGGCAGGAATTAAGATTGGCAAAATTCAAATCAGTGCAGCAATTCAAGTAAAAATACCTGCTGATCTTGAAAAGCGTAGCTTAATAGTTGAACGCTTACGCCCCTTTGCAGAATCTACTTATCTTCACCAAGTAATAGAACGTCGCAGCGATGGTACACTTCATCACTATCCTGACTTAATAGCTGCATTACCACATTTAGAACAATCTCTAGCTGAAGAATGGCGCACTCACTTTCATGTGCCAATTTTTATTCATGATTATCAAATTTTGCAGTCTACCCAAGATGACATCGCGACTGTTTTAAACCTACTTCAGACAAATAATGCTTGCTCACATTTAGAAATTGAAACTTATACTTGGGATGTATTGCCATCAGAAATGAAGATAGATTTAGCGACTTCTATTCAGCGTGAGTATGAGTGGGTATTAAAAGAATTCGTAATTCGTAATTAATTAAGATTGAAACTAGATTTTTGAGTTTAAATCTGTAGAGATGCATTATGGTGCATTTCTAGTTATTTTTTCAAATTGGTATAAGAGAGGATTAAGTCTATGCGGAAAACAGTTGTTCTAAATGTCGTGGGATTAACGCCCAGTTTACTAGGAGAAAACACGCCGTTTTTATCTTCTTGGGCGGCTAAAGGGCAAGTGCTTCCTATCAAAAAAGTGTTACCTGCTGTAACTTGTTCAGTTCAAGCTACTTATTTAACCGGAAAGTTGCCTAATGAACATGGTATTGTCGCTAATGGTTGGTACTTCCGCGATGAATGTGAAGTGAAGTTTTGGCGACAATCTAATAAGCTAGTACAAGCTCCCAAAGTTTGGGAAATCGCTAAATCAATCGATCCAAATTTCACTTGTGCCAACCTTTTTTGGTGGTACAATATGTACTCTACAGCAGATTATGCGATTACGCCGCGTCCGATGTATCCCGCAGATGGGAGAAAATTACCTGATATTTATACACATCCTAGTGATGTGCGATCGCAAATTCAATCTGATTTAGGAAACTTCCCTCTGTTCGATTTCTGGGGGCCTAAAACTTCCATTAGTTCTAGTCAATGGATTGCCAATTCCGCAAAATGGATTGAGGAACGTTACAGCCCGACATTATCACTAGTTTATCTACCACATTTAGATTACTGTCTGCAAAAATTTGGTAACAATCAAACAGAGATTCAAGCAGATTTACGAGAAATTGATGCTGTTTGTGGGGATTTAATTAAATATTTTGAAGCACGCAATACTCAGGTAATTATTCTTTCTGAGTATGGCATTACGCCAGTTTCTAAAGCTGTGGATTTAAACCGCGTATTACGGGAAAATGGTTTAATTGCTGTGCGGGAGGAATTGGGGCGAGAACTACTCGATTTTGGTGCTAGCATTGCCTTTGCTGTTGCCGATCATCAAATTGCTCATGTATATGTGAATGATCCGGCGTATATCCCGAAAGTGCGATCGCTTTTAGAAGCGACTGAAGGCGTAGCGCAAGTATTGGATGAAGAGGGTAAACAAGCCTACCATCTCGATCATCCTAGATCGGGTGAGTTGGTAGCGATCGCTCAATCTGACGCTTGGTTTACCTATTATTATTGGCTAGATGATGCCAAAGCCCCTGATTTTGCTAGAACTGTAGATATCCACCGCAAACCTGGTTACGATCCTGTAGAGCTTTTCCTCGATCCGCAAATAAAATTTCCTCAAGGAAAAATTGCTCTCAAGTTACTTAAGAAACAACTAGGTTTTCGCTACTTAATGGATGTAATTCCTTTGGATGCTTCCCTGGTGCGTGGCTCTCACGGTAATATCACCACTTCTCCAGATGAAGGGCCTCTATTTATCACTCATCAAACTCACCTAGTTGATGAACATCAAATTGAGGCGACAGATGTTTGCTCGTTGATTCTCAAACATTTAAATACCTGAAAGGCAGTATAGAAAAGATATATCGCCTCTGCATCTTACCAAAATACAAAAAAATTTATGGTAATTCATAATCATATCGAGTATGATTTTTATATAAACTCGTTATGACTATGAATTAGATTGTTCTATCAGTAGGTATCCATCTACTGACTAAAATGTACTGTGGGCAATCTGAGTTAACTTACATGGAGAGCTTCTTAACCCATGACTGAACCCCAAAACTTGACAACTGCTGACGGTATTCCAGTTAGCGATAATCAGAACTCACTCACAGCTGGAGCGCGTGGCCCTGTATTAATGCAGGATTTCCACCTCATAGAAAAGCTGGCTCATTTCAACAGAGAACGTATTCCTGAAAGAGTTGTTCACGCTAAAGGTGCGGCTGCTCATGGTACTTTGACTATTACCAATGACATTACCCGCTACAGTAAAGCCAAACTTTTTTCTGAAATTGGCAAGAAAACGGAAGTTCTCTTGCGCTTTTCGACAGTTGGCGGAGAAAAGGGTTCAGCAGATGCCGAGCGCGACCCTAGAGGTTTTTCCCTCAAGTTTTATACTGAGGAGGGTAACTGGGATCTTGTAGGTAACAATACCCCTATTTTCTTCATCCGCGACCCCCTCAAGTTTCCTGATTTTATCCATACCCAAAAGCGCAATCCCCAAACCAATTGCAAAGACCAGAATGCAAAATGGGATTTTTGGTCACTCAGTCCAGAATCGCTTCACCAGGTGACGATCCTCTTTTCAGATCGGGGAATTCCCAAAACCCATCGACACATGGACGGTTTTGGTAGCCACACCTTCAGTTTAATTAATGCTGAAGGCGATCGCGTTTGGTGTAAATTTCACTTTAAGACGCTGCAAGGGCATCAAACCTTAACTGAGGAAGAATCAGCTAAGATTAAGGGCGAAGATCCCGATCATGCTACTCACGATCTGTTTGAAGCGATCGCTAACAAAGATTATCCCAAATGGCGGATGTGTATTCAGGTGATGACCGAGGAGCAAGCCCAAAAACATCCTGACAATCCTTTTGACTTAACCAAAGTTTGGAAGCACTCAGAATATCCTTTAATTGAAGTCGGGATATTAGAGTTAAATCGTAACCCAGAGAATTATTTCGCCGAAGTAGAGCAAGCCGCTTTTAGCCCTAGTGCAGTGGTTCCGGGCGTTAGCTTCTCTCCAGACAAAATGCTGCAAGCTCGAATTTTTTCTTACCCAGATGCTCAACGCTATCGCTTGGGTGGTAACTATCAGCAACTACCCGTTAACCAGCCCAAATGTCCAGTGATGCATTATCAGCGAGATGGCTTTATGGCACCGGGGAACAACTACGGTAGCGTTCCTAACTATGAACCGAATAGTGCTGAGGGTACGCCCAAAGAAAATCCAGCTTATGCAGAGCCACCTAACCATTTGGGTGATGTCACAGTCGATCGTTACAATCATCGTGAAGGAAACGACGATTATACCCAAGCAGGTGATCTCTATCGGTTACTAACTCCTGAACAGCAAGAGCGTCTTGCTAAAAATATTGTCGGTAGTCTGTCTCAAGCTAGAGAAGATATCCAAATGCGCCAACTTTGCCACTTCTTCCGGGCAGATGTTTCTTATGGTCGTCGTGTAGCTGAAGGGTTAGGCATTTCAATTGATCCATCAATGCTCGGTGCTACTGCTCAATCTGTAGGTAACTGGTAAGCCTTATCCAATTTTGTGGGGTGGGCATCTTGCCCGCCTTAAAGTAAATTCATTTGATTAACTTACACAATCAATCGAGGTAATTAAACATGAAGTTAACAGCAACATAAAATACTCATTAATGGAGCTAAAAGCCTCGTTAACGGAGTTCAAATACTCATTTAGCAGATAAACAAAAAAAAATTTACAGTTATTACGATCGCACCATTCCCAAAGCATATCTTAGAGAAGTAGTTCTAGGCGTTGCGATCGCATTATTTTGCTTCACTGTATTTGCAATGATA
Source organism: Nostoc sp. EspVER01 (assembly GCF_034530635.1). Taxonomy (NCBI): domain Bacteria; kingdom Bacillati; phylum Cyanobacteriota; class Cyanophyceae; order Nostocales; family Nostocaceae; genus Nostoc; species Nostoc sp. EspVER01. The sequence goes on along the minus strand of NZ_JAVRCS010000023.1, from coordinate 29,077 downwards.
TTGTGTAATTAATTATGTTGCCTACTTATTAGACTAGGATTTGAATCCCAGACGGGTAATGCAGTCGGTGCAGATTACCTAAATTACTGAAACCAACGGGAGACAAAAGCAACTATTCTCCTGAATCAAGGGTGACGATTCCGCTGCAAGCCTTCCAGATTCTTACGAATGGTTATTGTATTGGGATGATTTGCCCCCAACCGTTGTTGTGCGATCGCCAGAGCTTCGATATAGAACCCAATTGAGCTAATTAATAATGTAGCCTGTATGAAGTATTGCATTGAGGCAATGTGCGTCATCGTAGACATGGCAGACTCCAGATGACATCATATTTCAGCTTAGAGTATAGTTTTAGACGACATCAATTTTTAAAATGATGTTTATACTTAGAACTCAATAAATGAAAGCAGGTGCATAATGAAACTACAAGATTTCTTGGGAAAAGATGAGAAATGGGGATTTGAGGCGATCGCTGATGACGCAGACTTGGCTCGTCAGATTCAGATATTGTTAATTGGCTTAGGTTTGCTAGAACCCCCAGCCGATGGGAAATTTGGCCCTGTTTCTGTGATATCTCTCAAAAAGTTTCAAGAATTAATAAAGACTGAAGAGAGTGGCTTTTTAGGAGCAGTCACAGCCAAGAAACTAATTGAAACCAAAATAGACGATCTTCCTAAACCCCCCTTAAAACTAGGCAATGACATCGCTAGTAAGATTGTGAAATATATGCTAGCCAAAGGTTATCAGGTATTTACCAATCCCAAAGAATATAACATTGTTTATGTAGAGGGTATCAATGGAGACTGGACTCTCAACAGTGATACACCCAATCAATTTAACGATCGGCGGATTGTCATTGAAGTAGTAAATGGTGTTCCCAAAATCGTAGATCACTGGGAAGCTACTACAGAACCAGGGAAGTACTACACTTATAAACCCATGAATTCCAAAGGAGCAGCGAGGATTCAGTTTGGACAATACAAAGCTTGGGCTGTTGGTACTCATGGCACAGCCGAGCCTCACGAAGCGTTAGTGCAAGTTGGAGATATAACTGTTTGTAGAGATTTCAATAAAGATTTTAAACGGACTGGTGACAAACTTGATACAGGTGATAATTTTTATGTGAATCAACATTACGGCTTTGATTTTCCCCAGAATGATATTCGTCTTGCTAGTGCAGGTTGTTTAGTGGGACGTAGCCGTGAGGGACATAGAGAGTTTATGGCAATTATTAAACAAGACCGACGTTATGTCGCTAATCGCAAATATGTTTTCTACACTACCGTAATTCCTGGGGATGATTTACTGTAAAAGTTTCCAGGATGAGTTAATGGTTAATTGGTAGCATTTATTGTTGTGATGCTAGGTTTAGTAAGGTAGCACAGTTGTGCTACCTTACTTTGTCTAACTTTGTTCTTGTGGTTGCCCTATTTGTGCCGTCAATTTCTCTTTATCTTGCCTGCGTTTTTTGGCGTAAAGTTGAATAGTGACTGCCATCAAAATAATCATGGCGAAAATAGCCCAAGCAGCTATATCTGTAGGTAGATTATTTTTAAACACAGCCAGCAACACGATCGCTACTAACATAACTGTAGGCGCTTCATTTAGAGCACGTAATTGCTGACCACTCCAGCGACATTCATCTACTGCTAATTTCTTCATCAGCCGAGCGCAGTAATGATGATAGCCAATTAAAATAGCCACAAACAGCAGTTTGATATGCAACCATCCCTCTTTTAAAATATCTGGTTCAGTGCTTACTAAACCGATGGCCATTGCGATCGTCACATACATTCCTGGGTTAGTGATGATATAGTAAAGGCGCTTTTCCATAATTTGATACTGATTTTTCAGTATTGTTTGTGCTGGTTCAGGTTCAACGTTCGCTTCAACGTGATAGATAAAAAGACGTACTAAGTAGAACAAACCAGCGAACCAAACTACAAATCCGACAATATGAAAAGCTTTAAACCATGAATAAGCCATGAATCATAATCTCCTTTACTTGTAATGGTAATAAAAAGTAGTCAGGAGCCAGAATTCTGAATTCAGAATATTCCACCCGTTAAAGGATGAGTTTTAACAAGAAACAACATTTTAATTCTGCCACTCAATCTTCCATTTAGTGGACTACAGTGACGATTTTGCGCCCTCTACTAATTGATTCTGACCCTGAATCCTGACATTCATTTTTATAATATCGATTTTTGCCAGAGCTATATTGTCAATGAGCATCTTTACGACGCACAAAGGGTAAAAGGTCTTCCAAAATCGCCTCGTGGTAGTGTTCTTGAGGATAATGTCCGACGTTATTAAGTTTTATTAATTCAGTATTTGGTACGGAATTGGTAAAGGTTTCGGCAATGTCTAGAGGTAGCCAAGGGTCAATCATACCCCATTGAATCAGAATTGGTTGTTGCCATTCTTTAAAGCCAGTTTGTATTTCTGTCATAGCTGAATCAAGCTGTAAATTGCGAATACTTGCTAAGAGACTTCGACCAGACGAAGAACTTTTCAAAAATGGTTTTCGATAAACATCTAAATCCTTATCTTCTATGCGATAACGGCTTCCGCCTTCTAGTGTCCGATCGACTAATAAGGGGTCTTGGGTCATGACTTCACCTGCTAAAGGTAAACCCATTTGTTTAATTTTCCAAGGTAATTTAGCAGCAGTTGAAATTGGTGTATTTAAGATAGCTAAATTAGCAATTTGTTCTGGATGACGCAAGGCATATTGTAGTCCTACGGAACCTAAAAAACCTTGGACAACTAAAGAAAAATGTTCAAGTTCTAGCGCTTTAATAAATCCTTCTAAAGCTGTGATAAAAGCATCGGGAGTGTAAGCAAAATCTCGTTTTTCTGGTTTAGCAGAAAAGCCGTAACCAATCCAATCGGGAGCGATCGCTCTTGTCCCCTGATTCGCCAATGCAGGTATAATATGACGCCAACTATAACTTTGTGAAACTAAGCCGTGTAGCAACAACACAGGCGCTAAGTCACTTCTGCCGATTGGTAAAGATTCCCGATAAAACCATTCCAGTGAATCTACATTAATTTTATGTTCTGTTATTGACACGCTATTTTCCTATATTGGGCATTGGGAAGAGGCAGAGGGGCAGGGAGCAGGGAGCAGAGGGGAAAGAGAGGTAATTTTAATTTTTTATTCTCCCCCTTGCCCCCTGCCCCCTGCTCCCTTGCTTCTTCCCGATTCCCCACTCCCCATTCCCTGAGAAATAATCATCTCACGAATCGCATAAGCTGTAGCGGGTGCTAGTAAAACGCCGTTGCGATAGTGTCCGGTAGCTAGGAGAATGTTACTAAACCCTGGCAACTTACCAATAACTGGGGCTGGGCGTCCTTCAGGGCGGGGACGTAACCCTGACCAAGTGCGAAGAATGCTTGCTGTGGCTAGTTCTGGACAAAATGCGATCGCTTGTTCTCTAATAGATTCCAGCAGTTCTTGATTTGGCGGTATCTCATCGCCATTGCTAGGAAATTCCACTGTTGCGCCTATCCAATAATCTCCCCCGCCCACAGGAACAATATGGACATCATTACCCGTTATCGCTGGCTGGAAATCGGGATTACCTAATGGATGCCCCACACGCATTTGCAACGCTTGCCCAAGTACGGGGCGGATATCAATTATCTGATTTAATTTTGCTGTTAGCGGTGTTGAACCTAATCCTGCTGCAATTACAAACCAATCTGCGGTTATTTTTCCTTCTGTAGTCTCAAGTTGATTGCAAAATTCAGGTGTTGAGGTTGGGGCATCCAAAACAGTCACGCCAAATTTGAAAGTTACACCATTTTGTTGGGCAGCCTCAACTAAAGCTAACGTGAGGGCAGTTGGATCGATCTGGCGATCTTGGGGAGAATAGATAGCGTTAGTAATTTTTTCTTGGTCAACTTGAGGACAGATATTCTGGAGTTTAGCAGTATCCCAAATTTTTAAATCCCACCCTTGAGAGTGGCGAATTTCTACTAGTTTTTCCCATGCTGACATTCCCTCTAGGGAAGAATCAGACAAAAGCATGAGAATTCCCTGACGATTAAAAGGGATTTTGCGACCTGTTAAAGCTTCTAGTTCAGGAATCAAAGTTTCATAGCGTTGGATGCTAGTTTGTCGCATCTGCCAAGCTTTGCCCTTGATTTTTTGGCTGATTACGCCCATCAAAACGCCAAGTGCAGCGCCCGTGGAAGCTTGTGCTGGTGGTTGGCGATCGCAAACTGTGATTTTCAGCCCTTTTACTAGACTCAGTTCGTAAGCGATCGCAGCTCCTACTACACCACAACCGATAATAACTACATTCATGACTTTTGCTTTAGTGAGGAGTTAGAAGTTAGAAGTGAGAAGTTAAAAATTCTTAACTCCTAACTCCTAACTCTTAACTCTTAACTCCTAACTCTTTTCTGTTTTCGGAAGCAGGTCGAGGAATTTGTCAATGTCTGCGAAAGCAGCCTGGGATTGGTTCAAGGCAACTAAAGGATTGCCAGCACTAGTAGCTTTATCGAGTTTAACCAGGTCTTTAAAAAAATCTCGCGTTATTTGACGTGCTGTGGGTTGGTCTTTGGGTAGAAGGTTGGGAGTGACATAAGTCAGATTCAGCTTTGCTTCTGTTATCGGGCCATGTATAAAGTTACGCACATTGATCCAATCACCTTTTTTAATCAGAGTTGTCAATTCTTCTGAGCGATCGCGTACAGCCTGAATTTCAGGAACATAAGCCTGAATTTTTTCAAGTTGTACTGCTGTGTAAGTCGGAGGTGCCACCGCAACACCAGGGCCGCCACAACTAATCAGGAATGTGGCCAATAGTACTAGGAAAAATGAAAAAATCGAGCGTTGACGCACCATATATTGAACTTAATTGCTTTTGGTTTACCAATTCACAGTGTCATTTTAGATCGCTAGCGCAGTCAATCGTTCTTGTCAGCCAAGGATTTTGCAGAAAATCTTGATATTTTCTCCAAAGAGCAGAGTTCCGTCTGCTTTTGAGGAATTTTTAAGTACAATTACTTAATAGGTGTTAGGCAGTCCCAACAAGAAGCGATTTTTGGCTTCTGTTAGTAGCGAAAATTGTTAGGGAAGTATGATTTAGAGTTGCTAAATCTCCAAGGTCTTGATAAGCTGAAACACCAGTCCGTATAAGCCTTCTGGCGGTTTTTCTGTCTTCACATCCCCGAAGATGCCGATGCGATATAGGAGTGTTTTTTAGTGAACGCAGCTGAACAGGCAACGAACCTTGAACTCGCCAGCAACATTGCCACGGTAGTTAATTTGTTCAAATTCGAGTTTCCTGATGCCAAATCTGATCTAAAACCCTGGAAAAATGACCCGGAAACTAGGGAATTAGTCGATCCAGATTCTATAGATATTGGCTTTCACTTTCCTGGTATTAGCAAATCTTGGCGAAGTCGTAGTATTTTAATTCAAATCCGATTTTATCAAGATCCCATCAATAATTCCCGCCGTGCGATCGGTGTCGAGGTGGCTGGATTCGATCATCGCGGCGAAGCGTGGCGACTTTCTACGGTAGAAAACTGGAGTGTTGTCGGCGCATCTTCGCCTTCTGATGAAATCGAGGATAAGCTCAAACAGATTTGCAGACAGATTTTAGAAGTTTTTAATAAACCAGGACTTACGCATTGAAAATCTGAAACCTCGATCCCCCCTAACCCCCCTTAAAAAGCCATCCGTTATAACCCTGTTTTGTCAGTTTGGGAGAAGCCTATCGCTGAAAGCCTTTCGGAGCTTTAGTTTTAAGTTTGTGGTTATAAATTTTAGTTACTGTTAGAAAACAAAGGCTCAAAGCTTGATTGAATCAAAGCTTCAGAATCTTGCTGAGATTATTGTTTTCCAAGAGTGGCAAAACAGGGCTAATTACTTGATTTGCGGATGAGCATCTTGTCCATCACAACAAACTAAGGTTAGGCGTAGCTTTAGTTTTAGCCGGGTAAGCCTTTTTGACACCAACCCAGTTACTAGCAATTGGCATTCGCCAACCAGTTCCGAAGGCGCGATCGGTGATTTTCAATCCGGGGGGTGCTTGTCGCCGTTTAAATTCAGCCCGTGCCACCATTTGGATTACTCTATCTACAATTACTGAATCGTGACCGGCTGCAACAATTTGCGCTGCTGATTGGTGGTTGTGAATCAGGCGTTGCAAAATATCGTCCAAAATTTCGTAAGGCGGTAGAGAGTCTTGATCCACTTGTCCTGGTTTGAGTTCGGCGCTGGGTGCTTTAGTCAAGACGTTTTGCGGGATGATTTCATTAGTGCGATTTAACCAATGGCAAAGTGAATACACACGGGTTTTAGGAACATCTGCAATCACTGCTAACCCGCCATTCATATCGCCGTAGAGAGTACAGTAACCAACTGCCATTTCTGACTTGTTACCAGTAGATAAAAGCAGATAGCCAAATTTATTAGCGATCGCCATTAATAAATTACCGCGAATCCGAGATTGGATATTCTCTTCAGCCAGTCCAAACTCAGTACCCGCAAACAAATCACTTAAAGTTCGATCGAAGCCTTGCATTAACTCGCCAATTGGTAAAAGATTAGTCTTAATCCCCAAATTTTCGGCTAATGCCACAGCATCACTAATGGAATGCTCCGAACTATAAGGGGAAGGCATGAGAACACCGAGGACATTTTCTTTACCAAGTGCAGCAGTTGCGATCGCAGCTACTATTGCCGAGTCAATCCCGCCACTTAAACCCAACACTACTTTAGAAAAACGACACTTGCGGGCGTAATCTCGTACTCCCAAAACTAACGCTTGCCAAATTTCTTCATCTTCCGATTCATACACAGGTGCTACAGAACCCAACTGCAAATCACGCTGTGTTTCATCAAATTCTACTACTAATAAATCAGTGTCAAAACCACGAGCGCGACACATAATTTCACCTTGACGATTTAAGGCAAAACTACGCCCATCAAAAACTAGATCGTCATTTCCCCCAACCTGATTAGCATAAATAAACGGTTGTTGAAAACGTACTGCACTATACTTGAGCATAGTTTCGCGGAACTGCTGCTTGCCAGCCGTGTAGGGGGAAGCAGACAAATTTACAATCAAATCTACACCCAAAATTGCTAAGTCAGCAATCGGATTCACTGTATAACTACGTTTGCCCCAAAATTCCTCATCGTTCCATAAATCTTCGCAAATAGTTACGCCAATATGGATATCATCGAGAGTGAAATAATTAGCTTGCAAGCCTTCTTCAAAATAGCGACGTTCATCAAAGACATCGTAAGTAGGCAAAAGTCGCTTGTGAAAAACTTGCTTAACCTGGCCATTTTCTAACAAAGCTATGCTGTTAAATAAACTTTTACCACCACTAATATGTGCTTGGATATTCGGTTCAACAGTTCCTACTAACACAGCTAAATTTGGTGGTAAATCCTGAGCCAAGTTTTGTAAAGTGATGCCCATTGCTTCCACAAAGCTAGGATTTAGTAATAAATCTCTTGGTGGATAGCCGCACAAAGAAAGTTCTGGTGTCAACAACAAACGCGCACCGCTAGATGCTGCTCGTTGTGACGCCTCCAGGATTTTTTGGGCATTTAAAAGCAAATCACCGATTGTCGGATTAATTTGAGCGATCGCAATCTTCATTTTAGTTAGGAGTTAGGAGTTAGGAGTTAGGAGTTTAAGGTAAAGAGTTAAATTAATTGCTTTGACTTTGAACCTTAAACTCAACGTAACAGTGCATTAAATAAACACCAAGGGTTTATCTTTTAAGGGAGCAAAAGCTTCGGCGTCAAACTTATACAAACTAGCTGGACGACCAGCACCTCGTGATACCTTAATTCCGGTATCGCATAAAAAACCTAACTTGAGTAGACGCGCTCGAAAATTAGAATAATCGGAAAAGTTATCACCTAAAACTGTGGCGTATAACTGATATAAATCATTCAAGGTGAACATTTCTGGCAAGACTTCAAAAGCCACTGGGCTATACTCTAATTTATTTCGTAACCGCCTATGTCCATAAGCCAGAATTTCGTTATGGTCAAAAGCTAATTGCGGCACTTGTTTTACCGGATACCAAGCGATGCCAGTCATGCGATCGGCAATCAATTCGGCTTCTTCAAATCGCACTAGAGCAAAGTAACTAACTGATAAATAACGCACACCATAACTATCAGTTGCTTCCCGTGGATCGCGATTCGGCCCGCCAAATGTATACAGTTGTTCTAAATAGAGATTGTTGACCTTAATTTTCTCTGCCATAATGCGATAAGCGGCATCTTCTAAAGACTCTCCTGGACGTACCAAAGTACCGGGAAGACTCCAATGATTTAAAAATGGTTCTTGCTGTCGCATTACGAGTAGAACTAACAGCCGATTTTGTACAGTATCTACAGAAAAAATTACATTATCAACACCAACCTTGAAATCGGCCAAAGGTTGTTGGTTTAACGGAGTTGGTATCTTTTTTGGTGAACGTCCTGGCATTCGTACAAATGCTCTCGATTAATATAGGCAACTACAGGGGCTGTGAGGGCTTGGGGATCTCCATGTTCGCGGTACGCTGTTGAGGAAACATCTAGACCGGTCAGACTAGCGATCGCAATTTTCCCTCCCAGCTTTTGCACTACCTCTGAACTAGATTCATCTATTGCATATCCGGGTCGCGGTACAATCAGTAGTTGCACTTGCTGTAACAAATCTTCAATGCGATACCAACGTGGTAGCTGACTCAGTAAATCTGAACCAATGATCATCGTTAATTCAGCGTCTTCACCCCAAGCAAGCTTGGCTTTTTCCACTGTTTCCAGCGTTCTGAAGCTACTCAATTCTTGTTCCAAAGCAATATTATGCCGTGGCGCGTCTATATCCGCAATCAACAGTCGCAACATTGCCGCCCGATGTTCTAAGGGTGTTTGATGAGACTTAAACGGATTATCCGCTGCCCAAACTGCTACCCAATCATAACGCTCAGACAACCAACTCAGAATTTTTTGATGTCCCGCAGTTGGTGGATCGGCACTCGTTCCAAACAAAGCAATTTTCATCATCTTACTTTGCGTCCTTCTCTACGAGACGCTGCGCGTAGCTTGCTTCCCCGAAGGGGTATGCGGTTCGTTTCTTAGTTTCCTCTGTCAACTGTTGCAGTGCGGTAGAAATTTCCACCTGCACCCCTACAGGACGATCCAAACGTCGTGTTTCTTGTGGCAAACTAGCAACTGAGGCTGCGGTACGTTGACGAATTGTTGCCAAAGACTCTAACGACTGCACCCGTTGACCTTCTTGCACTACTAACTGCAACAAAGGTTCTTCTTCTTGAGGAATTTCACCTAAGAGTCCCAATCTGTCTGCTTTTACCTTACCTCCCGTAAACGAGCGAAAAATCTGCTTGCGCCCTGGATAAGTAACTTTACCACTAGACTGCTTCATCACTGGGATGCCATCAATGTCTACAAGTTTATAGACTCCGTTTACGGGCGAACCTGTAACTAGTCGCGTTCCCAGCCCGTAACCATCAATTTGCGCCCCAGCTGCCCTCAATCTGGCAATTTCCCACTCATCCAAGTCGCCACTAGCAAAAATTGGCACACCGGGAAGGAGCGATCGCACCTGTTTTGATAAGGTAACTAAATCTCCTGAGTCCAATCTCACTCCTGTTAATTGCATTTCCCCGGAATTTACTTTTTCGGCTAAGCGCTGGGCAGCAGCAATGGTATCGTAAGTATCAATTAGTAATGGCGCACCCGGAAAATACCGATGAAATGCACTAAAAGCTTGTTCTTCAGTGCCTTCTATTGCTGACAACGCCATCACTAAGGCGTGTGCCATCGTACCACTTGGATTTTGTCCCAGTTGTAGCGCCGCTAACACATTGGAAGTGGAATCTAACCCACCCGCCAACGCCGCCCTTGCCGCCCACAAAGACCCTTGGGGACTAAATGCCCTTCTTGTACCAAATTCTAAAAGTGTTGCTTTTTCCCCCGCGACATCCCGCAACCGGGCTGCTTTTGTGGCAATCAAAGTCTGGTAATTAATCGTATTTAAAAGGTAAGTTTCCACTAGTTGGGCTTGCCAAAGAGGTGCTTCCACCCGCAACAGTGGTTGATTGGCAAACACAGCCGTCCCTTCTGGTACTGCCCAAACATCACCCGTGAACTTTCCCTCAGCTAAAAGTGACCAAAAGCGATCGCCAGCATGAGCAAAAATTCCGGTTGCTTGTAATGCCGCAATTTGCGCGGAACTAAAGCGGATTTTGGCTAAATATTCCAATGCTTGCGTTAGCCCCATTGCAATCAAATAACCAAAACCCTCTGGCAATCGTCTGACAGACAATTCAAAGCTTGCCCGTCGTTGTTCTATACCTTCGCCTGTGTAACAAGCTGCCATTGTTAACTGGTAAAGGTCGGTCAGCAAGCTGTAGTCATCGGCAGAAAGGTTTAGTTCCTCGTTCTGCTGGCTTTGCTGTTTATATACATAGTCCAAATCTGGCAAAGTTGTCATGCAAGAGCTTCCTTACAAGATGCTTCTTTTATTTATGGTAATATTTACCATAAATAATGTCAACTCCCTGCAAGTATATTGTCTGAGATTGCCGGAGAACAGTAGATTTATCGGTAGCTTAATACTAACTTCATCAAATACTTAATATTCTTTAATAGTGATAGTGCGCAATAATGTTAATTAGAGCGGGTGGGTAATCAAGGAAAACAATATCCTGTCAGAGAAAGTTTGTTTTGCTTCGCTATTTTCCCAAATGGGTTGAAAGAAACAACTATGTTACGATTAGAATCGAAGAGAAAAGTTTGACTTTTCGACAAGCTAAAGTATTGCAAAGTTATCTGAATAAACATTGCATATATTCTCAATATATTGAGAATATGAGCAAGGCTTGAATATCAGTATTAGAGTATAGGTAGCACAATTAAAGCGACTCGAAAATAAGGAGTCCAATATTATGGCTATTTCCAACATCATTGCGAACATAACCAAGTATATTTCTGAAGCTGCAATGCGGATTTTTGGGCCTAATGATGACGCTTATCCTGCGACAGGCGTACAACCTTTTACAGGTGAACCTTACGATAAGCGTAAAGATGATAATAATTAGGTGCTGATACGGCGTTAATAAATAATACAGGAGTTAAAATTCAGAATTCAGGCGGGGGTAATTACTGGAGAATTCAGGCAAACCATATAATAGAAAACTAGGAAATTGTAGATTTAGCTCCGTACTTAAACCCTTTTATTCAAAAGTAGTGGCGTATTGCAATACGCCACTATCCAATTCATTCTGCATTCTGGCTCCTGATGAATAGATATCTTGCAAAAATCATATATCAATCAGAGTTTTAGTCTCATTAGGCGTTCAAAATTCAAGCCGCAACGCTATATTTGTGCTTGGTATTAGAAAAGAGTAACCAAAACTACTTTGGGTTTAAGATTACATGTTTGTTTTGTCTATTCTAGACATTTAATCATATAGCAAAGGAGTGAAAGTTCATGAAGGCACAACTTTTCAAGTATTTGGGTTTACCTTGTGCTTTAGTTATGCTGGGTAATACATCAGCTTTGGCTGACAGTGCATCTGGTACAATTCGGGAATATCATTTAAATCCTTATGAAGCACAAAGGGGTGTATGTATTCAAATGAACCCTGCATTACCAACAGTTGGTGGTTGGGCATGTTTATGGAAGGATAACGCTTTGTATAAAGAAGTTACTGATTTACTTCTTGAGGCTTATTCGTCAACAAAAACCTGTTCGATTACTTGGACTACTTATCGCGGCGGTTATGCAGATATTTATTATGTAAGCTGCTACAATTAAGAGCTTCCACAGTTATAGCCAAGCTGGGACGAAAAGCTATTTCTGTTGCTAAGAGTTTGATTAGACAGCGATGGGGAATAAAGTAGCTTAGATCCTGACGATCAATTTCTATATTCAGCTTTCGCCCAATCAATGCAGATACTTGCTCGTGTAGCCCGGTTGGTTCCATCTCAATTAATTCACCATAAATTAGTTCATAGCGATCGCACTCACCGTAATGGCTAATAAATTCATCAATAGATCAGATCGAGGCGTGAGAAAAAAACTCACGCCTTTTTATTTAAACTTTTTGATCGCCCATTGCTAAGAGTTCCAGAATCGCTCCATTTGTCCAGCCGAAACCAACTTCGTTAGAACTATATCCAAAGGTGATTTCGTCGGAAACGTTGGCAGAACAGCGTTCAACATCATATTTCTCAACTAGGGTATTGTGACGCTCGAATTCTTTAACTACCATAGCGAGAAACTTGTTGGCAATGCGATCGCCTTCTGCATGATACCCATAGCGGTGAAGTCCCAGGACAGCAACTAATGTCAATGGGGCCCAGCCAAAGGGGGCATCCCACTGGTTGCCGGTGACATGAGTACTGGTAAAAATTCCGCCTGGGGCTTCAAACAAAGAGAGATTTTTGACGACGCGTTTGGCTTGAGTTGGAGAAGCAATTCCCAGCCAGAGAGGATAGAACGTGGTAGCAAATTCGTAGCGACGGCGTTTTCCACTCTGGAAATGATAGTCGAAATATAATCCTTGTTCTTCATCCCAGAGAAATTCATCGATGCGATCGCGGCGGATATCTGCACGATCGCTCCATTGTTGTCTTAGTTCTTCGTTCCCGAAAATATGGTTAATTTGTGCTAAATCTCGTTCCACCTGATACAGGAAACTGTTGAGGCATACAGGAGCGTAGTGGAGGATATCAGCACTGAAAGGGCCAAATCGGTTAGTGATATCAAAACCGGACTCGCGCATGGTGCGATCGCCCTTGTAAAATAAATTGGTCAGTTCGTCTTTTTCGCGATCGTAATAAAGATTGACATCGTAATCCTCAACCTCAAAGGTTTGGTAATATTCCTTAACGCGATCGTAGTGGCTTTTTCCCTCTTCATCTCGCTCGGAAAACAAAACTTCTGGCGCGGGGCCTTCCCCAAAGGCATAAAATCTGGATAAGCCGGTTGCAGCATTTAGGTGTGGCGGTACTACCCAGTAATAGTAAAATTGCTCTAGCAGCGGTACGGTTGCTTTCAACCACTCTTCATCTTTGGTGTGCTGGAATAACGCCAAAACCATCATACTAAGTACAGGAGGCTGCGATCGCGACAGCATGTAAGTCCGGTTGGCGTTGAGGATAGTGCCGTAATGTTGCACTTGGTAGAGTAATTGATCGACTTGACTTTGTGCTAGCTCCAATTCTCCATCGTGCAAAAGTCCTAGTAATATAAAGTAGCTGTCCCAGCCATACATTTCGTTGAAGCGACCACCTGGTACGACATAAGGGCCTGGTAGGTATAGTAACCCATGCTGTTTAATTGCTTCTACTTCTGATGGCAAAGTGCGAATTTCTAGCTGTTGCATATCTTTTGGAGATAGCGATCGCTCTAACACAGTCTGAATGTTGGGACAATCTTCTGAGGGTGAAATGTAGACGAGCCAAGGAGTGTCTTTTTTGTGGTCTAGTTTGGTATCCTTTGCAGATTGTAATAAGTGTTCGTGCGATCGCGTTAAGGTTTTCCACGTTTTTTTGATGTGGAGGCGCACAGCTTCAATCTGCGCGGTGGTTAGTGCTGGGGGAGTGGTCATATTTAGAATTTTTTAAACGCAAAGGAGAGGTAGCGCGGTCTTGGGGGTTTCCCCCATGAGCGACTGCCGTCGCGAAGGGAAGCGCAGAGGAACGCTAAGGTTTTACAGGGTTCTCTCTGCGTGGGATTGATTTTTGTTTTTACTCGGCGCTGCTAACTAATAGGGCAACTGGGAAATGGGTGAGGGCTGTTGCGATGGATAGGGTTTGTGTTGCTTGTAAGGGTTGCTGAGTTAGGATGTTTTTCCAGGTGGGGGAAGTTCCGGGGGGTAGTTGCAGGTGTGTATCTTGCCAAACTGACTCGCCCAAGGGATTGTCTCCTGGTTGGATGAGGCTGGTTAAAAAGCGGGGTGCGATCGCGATCGCTGTTTGATTCCCCTCCCGCCGTGCAAAGGCGATAATATGATTGGCGTAGGTTCCCTGAACTTCTAACGGTAAATAATCGCCGTCCTGGAATAATGAGACATAGTTTGTTCTGGCTTGGAGTAATTGAGCCGTTAAAAACAGTTTGATTCTACCGTCTGTTTTGTCGTTTAGTAACTCCTGAATTAATCCGAGTATGTCTGTTTTTACCTGTTCGCGGATGGCGCTTAAGTAAGTACGTCGCTGTTCAAAATCCACGGGACGGCGATTATCTGGATCGACTAAACTCAATTCCCAAAGTTCCGTTCCCTGGTACAAATCGGGTACGCCGGGTGCGGTAATTTTCAGTAGAGTTTGGGAAAGGGAATTAAAGATTCCATAGTCGGCAATTCGCTGTTGAAATGGACGAAAGGCTTCTAGAAATTCCCCGGATATAGCAGGATCGAGTACTTTCTCAATAAAGGAGGTACAAGCTTCTTCATACTCGCTATCAGGTCGTAACCAGGCTGTATGCACCTTCGCTTCTCGTATTGCCTTTATTATATAGTCCTTCACTCGTTCCACGAAGGATGCATGTTCGTGTTCGCCAAAAGGGAACGCCCCTACTAGGGTTTGATAGAGAAAATACTCATCGTTGCGATCGGGTATAGCGAATCCCTGGCGATGGCTACGATGTCCGCGATTAATGGCACTCCAAGTATTTACCTGCTGATCCCACTCATCGGGGATTTCTGAGAGGACATTCAATCTGGCCCGCACATCTTCGCCGCGTTTGGTGTCGTGGGTGGCGGTGGTGTTCATTGTGTGGGGCCAGGTTGCTTGGTGCTGCTTGTTAAAGGCATGAAATTTAGTTACTGGAATCCCAAAATGACCGGGATTACCCCCAACTTCATTCAACGACAGCAAACGATTGTATACATATAATGTCGTGTCTTCGACGCCTTTTGCCATTAGCGGGCCGCTGTATTGCTGCATTCGCAAGACAAAATATATCCACTGTTCGCGTTCTGTTTGAGTCAGAGAGTTATCAAATTCTAGCAGCATTAACTTTTCAATAAAGGTCAGTTCGTGCTGCAATAGGGGCGTTTGTTCTTTGGCTTGGCTAATGACTTCTTGAATGGTAGCGCGATCGCTATCTCCAATTCCATCGGGCGTAATGTAGGTACGGTAAATCGGGAACAGCGTCAAAACTTCAGCGATCGCTCTTTTTAATCCATTCAGGGTAAAATCATTGCCATAGCGATATTTGCTGGAGATATTTTTTAATAAAAGAGCCAAACTGTCAATGTCACCTGCTAAATTCTTTTCTAGGATCAGGTGTTTTTTATCCTTGACTACTGAGGCATAATCTACTCGTGAACCAATAAAGTTCTGGTAAATCTTCTCGAAGGATGATTCATTTTCAGTTTGGCAAAATACGCCATTTACATAGTTGAGAAAGTCATATCCAGATGTTCCTTCAATTTTCCAATCTTTTGGCAAATCTTCAGTAATTTCTAAAATCTTTTCAACAGTGATATAAACATCACCCATTTTTTCTCGCAGCCTTTCGAGATACTGGATTGGGTTATAAAGTCCATCAATATGATCGATGCGTAAACCTGTAAACTTACCTTCCTCAACCAGTTTTTGAATTAGGCTATGAGTATTATTAAAAACCCGCACTTCTTCAACTTTCACAGAAATCAGTTCGTTGACAGTAAAGAAACGGCGGTAGTTCATTTCTTCTGCGCCAACCTTCCAGAAAGCGAGACGGTAAAACTGGTCTTTTAGTAATTCATCTAGGAGGTTAAAGCTTTCGGAATTACCGGGTTCTCCGTTGAAAGTTTCGATATTTTCGTCAATGAACTCGCGGATGGCATCGTTTGTGGTGTAGAGTTCCCAAACTAATCCTTTGATAAATGCAATCTGGTCTTGTCGCTGTTTACCTGCAACTTCTGAAGGGACATTTTTGAGAATGTAGAGAATCCCCAATAGCTTAATAAAATCGGGATGATTGCGTCCCAATGTACGGGTGAGTTTTCCTAAATTATAGGTGATAAATTTTGTGTAAGATTCTAAGCGGAGTGGCAATTTCAAGCTGTAATAGTTGACAGTTAAACCGTTCTGTTCGTATTGCAGTTGAATGTGTCCGTTTTCTAGGGATGCACCATAGAAATCTCCCAGTAGTGGCGCGAGAATTCGCTCTTGGCGATCGCCAAAGGGTGTATTCCAAGAAATGTCGAAGTAGTCGGTATAACTGGAATCTGGGCCGTGTTCCAATATGTCCATCAAGTAATCGTTTTCGCTACTATAGGCCATGTGGTTGGGCACAATATCTTGTAACCAGCCCATACCAAGGGATTGGATTTCATCAACTAATGCATCAAAGGATTCATTGGTTCCCAGTTCTGGGTTAAGTTGAGTGGCATCTACTATATCGTAGCCATGTGTACTCCCGGATCGTGCTTTGAAAATAGGGGAAGCATATAAATCGGAAATACCTAAATCTGCTAGATAAGCTGCGATCGCTTTAGCGTTGTCAAAGCCAAACTGAGGTGTAAACTGAATTCGATAAGTGGCGGTGGGAATTCGCATATTTTTTTAGAGTGGAGAGTAAGGGAAATGAGGGAGTTTGAGGTTTTGAGCTTGAACGTTGAGCTTTTTAAAAGTCCTCTTCACGGTAGTGAAACGTTCTAGATCCCCCTAAATCCCCCTTAAAAAGGGGGACTTTGATTCCGGTTCCCCCCTTCTTAAGGGGGGTTAGGGGGGATCGATAAGTACCTAAAATCACAGCCAACCATTTTTTAAACAACCTTTTAACTCGAACGTTAAGTCTTTTAGCTCGAACGTTAAGTCTTTTAGCTCGAACTTTAAGTCTTTTAGCTCAAACGTTAAGTCTTTTAGCTTGAACTTTAAGCCTTTTTGCTTGAACTTTAAGTCTTTTTGCTTGAACTTTAAGTCTTTTTGCTCAAACGTTAAGCCTTTTTGCTCAAACCTTAAGGCTTTTTACTCGAACGTTGAGGCTTTTAGCTTGAAACTTGAGGTTATGAAGCTGAAACTTTAAGTTCTAACTCTCCCTCTTATGCTTTTTCATAGAGTACTAGACTAGTAGGTTGCAATTTCACTTCTTGACCCACAGACAGATGTTCAGCAGCTTCAGAACCATGCCCAGACCATGAGGTATCAGCAGAGTCTAACAATTTATTAGCATTTTGCTCAAACGGCAGAGCCACTGTCACCGGCGACGAATTGAAATTCATCACAAATATTAGTTCACTCGATTCGCACCAACGCCGCACGATCACCACTTCTTTCTCTTCATCGCTACTCGCTTGGATGAAATTGCGGTCTTGATTTAAAAGGGCTGGATGTGTCTTCCGTAAATTAATTAACTGACGATACCAATCCCAGAGAACTTTGTGCTTTCCTTGATTGCGTAATTCCCAATTAAGTTTAGACTTGAGAAAAGTTTCTGTCGATTCTGGATCTGGGGGATCATCTGCATAGTGAAATGCTTCAAACTCTTGTTTGCGCCCGGCTCGAACTGCTTGAATCAAATCGGGATCGGAGTGACTGACAAAGTAAATGAAGGGTGCAGTTTCGCCGTATTCTTCTCCCATAAATAACAGGGGTAAGTTGGGCGATAGCAGCATAGCGCCAGCAGCTAACTTTAATCCTTCAAAAGAGATCCGCTGAGTGAGGCGTTCTCCTTTCATTTGATTGCCGATTTGATCGTGATTCTGAATGCAGACTGTAAACTGTGACAAAGGGCGATCGCGGCAAGATACGCCATGAAATCGTTTGCGATCGGGCGAGTATTTCCAATCGTAGACAAAAGTATCGCTATAAGCTTTTGCTAAATCAGCACATTTCCCAAAATCTTGATAATATCCTTGGCGATCGCCTGTCAACAGTGTGTGCAATGAATGGTGAAAATCATCACTCCACTGAGCATCAAGACTATATCCACCCAATTCTGCTGGACGAATTATTTGCGGATTATTCAAGTCACTTTCAGCAATTAGATGACGTTTCCATTTTTGCCCTTGTTGTGAGAAATGATGAACTGCTTCCGCCAATTCCCATAAAAAATGCTTCGCTCCCAAGTCATAAATTGCTTGAATGGCATCCAACCGCAATGCATCAATATGGAATTCGCCCAACCAGTAAAGTGCATTTTCGATAAAATAATTTCGCACACCCTGACTATGGGCGTCATCGAAATTCAGCGCTTCGCCCCACGGCGTTTTATAGGTTTTAGTAAAGTAGGGCGCGAACTGACTCATATAGTTGCCTTCTGGCCCAAAGTGGTTATACACCACATCCAGCACAACGGCGATATTATTTTGATGGCAAGCATTTACCAGTTGCTTGAGTTCGGCTGGACTACCGTAGGAATTTTGGACAGCATAAGGATAAACGCCATCATACCCCCAGTTGCGATATGCAAGAGCAGCTTCAACATGAGTGTCTCCCGGAAACTGGGAGATGGGCATGATTTCAATGGCGTTAATTCCCAGTTCCCGCAGTTCTGGTAAACGGGGAATGATGGCGGTGAAAGTTCCTTCCGGGGTGAATGTCCCAACATGAACTTCATAGAAAATCATTGACTCTACAGGAATTCCAGTCCACCCTTCATCAGTCCACTCAAAAGAAGGATCGACAATTTGCGACGGCCCATGTACCCCTTCCGGTTGATACTGCGATGCCGGATCGGCAAAGTTGTCTTGGCCATTCAAGACATACCGATAAAGCGTCCCCGGATACACATCGTTGACTTTCGTGTGCCAGTATCCCTCAGACTGAGGCTTGAGCGGAATTAACTGCTCTTCTGGCGTCAAAATTTTTACTGTGACGCTATCTAATAGCGGAGACCAAACTGTAAATTCACACTCTCCGTCACCCAAGTAGTTAGCACCTATTTTCACGCAGTATCCTCCCATCAGTTCCAGTTTGTTGTGCCGAATTGTGGCGCGATGGCGTACCCGCCCTTTCCGGAGGTGATCGCAAATGTCATTAATTGCACAATGTTTACAAACACGCCAGATAGCATAATGGTTCGTCTACCAGACTTTTTGCTAGCATCTGGAGGCGGATTTTTAACTAAAATAAACTCTGTCTAATGACCAAAGAGGCAGGGAGTAGTGTTTCGACTACGCGGTAAGGGGAAGAGGGAAGGGGGTAAAGCTTCGTGTCGCTGCGGTTTCTAACGGCTTATTGAACTTAAGTTGACTGGCAGCTACCATCTACACAGTACGATGATTGATATGTATTAGAACGTTTACCAAAGATTGTGTAGCGGTTATCGCGGATTTGTTCGTAAAAGCGATCGCCTGCCCATTTCATCCCCGGTAATGCTCGATAAGCGTCTACAAATATACTTCCTGCTGGCAATAACCGCCCAATTTCTTCTGCTGCATTACTACCTTGCCAACGTCTTTGAGGTTCATTGCCATCAATTAAAATCATCCCCTGTTCGCAATCTTGGGTTGTAATTCCCCACTGTAAAAGTGTCTGCTCATCTTGCATGGGAGCGTAGCGAAATAACTTTCCTTGGTCTAAGGTTTCTAGCGATCGCACTAAGGTAACGCAGAGATTACAATTCCCGTCGTAGATTACGTAGTAATTCATAAAAATAATTGAGTTGTTAGATGTGTATAAATACAACTTTGGTATTCTAGCTTAGAAAACTGTAGTGAATCGCTGGATTTAGATCCCCGACTTCTTTAAGAAGTCGGGGATCTGGGCGCAAAATTTTATTTTTCAAATATACATAATGTCATCTAGCTTAAGTTGTAAATTTGGCAAGACATCAGAAGAAATAGTATCTCCTAAACGATATTGTTGTTGCTGGTACACACCGTTAACTAACTGACAAACGGTAAAGGTTGGTTGTTTAGGATTGCCGATAAATTGCAAACCACCCAAGCCCCGAAAATCCACAATCCAATATTCTGGGATGTTAAGAAAAGCGTATTCTTCCACCTTTCTGGCATAATCGTCTTGCCAATTAGTACTCACAACCTCAGCAACAAGCTTAATAGTACTGCCGTTACAAATAATCGGTTCTTTTTGCCAAAGCGGTTCTTTACTAAGTTCGGCTTTATCTAAAACAATTACATCAGGACGCAGTGCTGTCGCTTCAGCAGCAGGTGGTTTTATCAGACAAGTTTTTGGAACTAGCCAGTTAAAATTAGAATTAAAAATTTAGACATAGATTCTACCTGCAATACTACCTGCAATAGCTTTGTGTGGCCCTGTAGGTTCCATGTCTCTTAATTGCCCGTCGATTAATTCGTAGCGTGTATTGTCACCATATTGGGCGAGAAATTCCTCAAAGGTGAGTAGCTTGGGCGAGGTATAGGTCATTATGTCTTGTTTTGACTTGATGTAGGCTTATTGTAACGAAGGTATTATCAAGCAAAACTACCATGAGGTGGCGAATTAATTGCGTAGGCATCGCTCTTGTCTAACTAAACCAGTGCGAAGTAAAACGAGGCTGCATTAACATAGCAGGTCGATGTATTAACATAGCAGGTCGATGTATTAACATAGCAGGTCGATGTATTGGCATAGCAGGTCGATGTATTAACATAACAGGTTGATGCATTGGCATAGCAGGTCGATGTATTAACATAACAGGTTGATGTATTGGCATAGCAGGTCGATGTATTAACATAGCAGGTCGATGTATTGGCATAGCAGGTCGATGTATTAACATAACAGGTCGATGTATTAAGTCAAACATCACACCCAGTTTCCAGTTATCATGCCTTTGGAATGGTATTTGCTTAGTTTTTTCATTAATGAGAAAATATTCATGAGATATAAACTCTTGGGCAAAAGCGGGTTAAGAGTCTCTGAACTCTCCTTGGGAACCATGACCTTTGGTGAAGATTGGGGTTGGGGTGCATCTGTTGACGAAAGTCGGAAAATCTTTGACACGTATGCAGAAGCAGGGGGAAATTTCATTGACACCGCCAACGGTTATACCGATGGTAGCAGTGAAAAAATTGTCGGTGAGTTGATCGCACAAGAACGAGAACGCTTTGTAGTTGCGACAAAATATTCCTTTCCCTTGCGGATGAATGACAAAAAGGGCGACCCTAATGCCAGTGGAAACCATCGCAAGAATTTAATTCAGTCTTTGGAAGGTAGTTTGAAACGGCTGAATACCGATTACATTGATTTATTCTGGTTGCACGCTTGGGATTTTACAACACCGATTGAAGAAGTATTGCGATCGCTTGATGATGTAGTGCGTCAAGGTAAAGTACTTTATATCGGCATTTCTGATACACCCGCTTGGATCGTTTCTCAAGCAAATACCATCGCCCAGTTCCAAGGATGGACGCAGTTTGTCGCCCTGCAAATTGAGTATAGTTTAATTCAGCGGACACCAGAACGGGACTTGCTACCGATGGCAAAAGCCTTTGATTTAGCAGTAACCCCGTGGTCGCCTTTGGGTGGTGGTGTGCTGACAGGTAAGTATAATCAGCCTCTTCAAGCAGGTGATGAACAAGGACGATTCGCAAATGCAGCGTTAGGAAGTATTTCAGAACGGAATTTAGCAATCGCCCAAGTCGTTAGTCAAGTTGCGGCAGAAATTGGCCATACACCTTCACAGGTAGCATTAGCTTGGTTACGCGCTCAAAGTGGTGTGATTATTCCGATTGTCGGCGCACGTAAGTTAACGCAGTTTCAAGATAACTTAGCTTCAATAAAAGTCAGCCTCTCACCAGAACATCTGCAACGCTTAGATGAAGTGAGTCAAATTGAAGTGGGTTTTCCCCATGACTTTTTGCAGAATGATGTAATTCGCGATCGCCTTTTCGGTGGTACATTCAATACCATAGAAAACCATCGTATCTGACCAATAGTCATAAACAGTAACACATTCAGCCATTAATATAATCTGTCGTCAGAGAGTTTCGCACAGCCAACCAAAATCTGTAAAGTTAGATGCAAAAGGCATTAACGTAGAACTATGAGCGACAACACCATTACATCACGTTTGTACCCCACTCGTATTGACATTCCCGCTGAAGCGCGAGTGCAAATCGTGGTACTTCTCAACCAAACCTTAGCAGCTACTTTGGATCTAAAAACCCAAACAAAGCAAGCACACTGGAATGTTAAAGGTACTGACTTCTACCAGTTACACGAATTATTTGATGAACTAGCTGGAGAATTGGAAGAGTACGTCGATATGGTAGCTGAACGCGTCACAGCTTTAGGCGGATACGCTTTCGGAACAGCCCGCGCCGCAGCTAGTAATTCCATTTTGCCAGAATATCCCTTAGATATTTTGGATGGTAAAGACCATGTAACAGCGTTGTCAGACCGCTTTGGAATCTATGCTAAACATATTAGAGAAGCGATCGCTAAAACTGATGAATTAGGCGATGCTGATACCGCCGATCTTTACACCGAAGTTTCTCGCACCATTGACAAACGACTCTGGTTCTTAGAAGCTCATCTGCAAGTAGCAGAAATTAAAGCAGAGAATGGCAATGGCAAAGCAGGTACTACTAAAACTCAAAAGACCCCTGCTGCTGTAAAATAAGCACTTTTGAGAAAAGTCGTCTTTCTTAAATCTAATAGTATCTTTTTAGTAAGTACGCCACTTTTAAGTGCGTACTTTTCATTTATATGTATATACTTTACTATTGAAATAGTTCAAAACGAAGTCAAAAAATTCCAAATATCTTCTACAAGTTCTCCATAAAAATCAATACTTAAACTTGAAGAAGTTATTAGGTTACTGAAAAAGTATGCTAATTCCATTTTGATTTCAAACTCTGCCAATTTTAGATTTTTCCTGCAATCCAAAAAACCTCTGCTATCTAAAATCTAAAATCCAAACTTGAGTGCTTTCTAACTAAATACTCATTAACAAAGAGGTAAATTTATGTCTCAAAATACAATTACCCACTTAATTCACGATCGCAATTCTCGTGGTCATGCGAAAATGGGCTGGCTCGATAGTTATCACACATTTTCCTTCGGTAGTTTTTACGATCCCAACCGCATGGGATTTCGCTCTCTGCGGGTAATTAACGACGATCGCATCGCCCCCGGTGCTGGATTCCCTACCCACAGCCATCGTGACATGGAAATCCTCACCTATGTCTTAGAAGGTGCTGTAGAGCATAAAGACAGCTTGGGTACTGGTTCAGTAATTCGCCCTGGTGATGCCCAAATTATGAGTGCTGGAACTGGAATCAGCCATAGTGAATTTAATCCTTCACCAACTGAACCACTACACCTGCTACAAATCTGGATTCTTCCCGAACGAGAAGGGTTAGCACCGAGATATGAACAAAAAGCTTTTCCTCTAGAAGAAAAGCGCGGCAAACTCCGCTTAATTGCTGCTAGAGATGGGCGCGATGGTGCTGTGACAATTTACCAAGATGTTGATTTATACACATCTGTTTTAGAGTCAGGTGATGTTGTTAATCATCAAGTCAAAAGCGATCGCTATGCCTGGTTACAAGTAGCGCGAGGCATAGTCAACTTAAATGGTGAAGAACTCAGAGCCGGTGATGGTGTACAAATCAACGGCGAAGAACAGCTAGAAATTAGCACCAACATCGGCGGCGAAATCTTGCTTTTCGATTTAGGCTAATATTGCAGCTAAAAGGGCTCTTAAAAACCGCGTCTAAATAAACAAAACCTGCGGAAGCAGGTTATAACAAGGGGCTTAAGCCCCTTGTTTTGTCTTAGTCCGCGCAGATGGTCACTGAGCCTGCCGAAGTGCGGACTTTGCCTGTGTAAAATGAGACTGTTGGAAAACTATATCCAAATCACGGTTATACTTTCTCATAAAACCACCAAAATATTTGGGGGCAATGGCCAAAAAGTTCTTAGTTTGGGAAAGATATATCAGACTTTAATAACTATTAGAGGTGGCTGTAATGCCGACGATTCATTTTGTGGATGGTGAAAAAGGCGGGGTAGGAAAATCTCTCTTTGCCAGGACAATGATTCAGTATTGTTTGGATAAGAGAATCCCATTTGTACCCGTGGAGACAGATAGATCGAATCCAGATGTAGCAGGGGTATATAAGGAGATATGTAAATATGCTGTGTTTAGTGAGAATGAACGACAGGCAAATAAGGCAGATAGAATATTTGAGTGGGCGATAGAGAAACCAGTAATTGTGAATTTAGCCGCACAATCCCATAGAGCAGTACAAGGGTGGATTGAATCTAATCAATTACTTGAACTAGGAAGTTCGCAGGGAGTTCTGTTTTGCAAATGGTTTGTATCGACAGGAGGATACGACAGCATCAACCTGTTTGCTCAATCAGTGAATACTTACGGTGATAAAATCCCTCATATTCTGGTGAGGAATTTAGGGCTGTGTGATGATTGGGAGCATCTAGAGTCAGACTCAAACTATCAGAACATAGTAAATAAATATCAGATAAAAGTTATAGATTTTCCGAAGTTAGCATACAGAGAAAGAAACATCATTGACCAAAATCGCCTGACTTTTGCAGAGGCTAGAGAGTATAAAGAATTTGGGATCATTGGGAAACAGAGAATAGTGAATTTTTTGAAGCTTGCTTATGGTGCTTTTGAGAAAGTAGGTATCTGGTATGAAAAAGTTGAGTAGTAGTCATTTGTCATTGGTCATTTGTCATTAGTACCAATGACCAATGACAAATCTTAGCAGGAGATTGGATGGGGGTGCGATGGCGTACCCGCCTGACGTTGGCGATCGCTTGGCGAATTTGACTACAATTCTTAGAAAGAGTAGCAAAAATCTAAATGTCTAAAAAGTCCGATTCTCAGTTTCAAAATCTCTTTAGTTCACCCAAATCAAGCAACTGGGACGAAAGATTAGCCCAAATCGCCTATCGCTTTAACCGAGAATATCAACGTGAAACCTTTGAACTTCCAGCAGAAGTACAGGCGATGCCAATATTTGCCGAGTGGATTGCTGGAAGTTTCTCAGGGAGAATTGCTTCCCCTTTTTGGGAAATTGCTAAACCTCAAAAAAACCAACACTGTATAGATATTGGCTGTGGGATCAGCTTTTTAATCTATCCTTGGCGGGATTGGCAAGCATTTTTTCATGGGCAAGAAATTAGTAATGTGGCACGCGATACCCTAAATTCTCGTGGGCCACAGTTGAATTCTAAGCTGTTCAAAGGGGTTGAGTTGGGAGCAGCCCATCAGTTAAACTATCCACCAGAGCAATTTGACTTAGCGATCGCCACAGGATTCAGCTGCTATTTTCCACTCGAATACTGGAATGCTGTGCTAGCAGAAGTCAAGCGGGTGTTAAAGCCAGGTGGACATTTTGTGTTTGACGTTCTCAACCCAGAACAGCCTTTAGCAGAAGATTGGGCAGTTCTAGAAACCTATTTGGGAGCTGAAGTGTTTTTAGAGCCTTTGGCTAAGTGGGAAAAAACGATTAAGGCGGCTGGTGCTAAAATAATGACGCAGAAATCAGGGGAATTATTCGAGTTGTATAAGGTGCGATTTTAAAAATACTATTACTCAGGGATAAGTGGACTTAATGGATCTAAAGAAGTTGTAAAAACAAAATAGATTACCCCAGTTCCAAGAATCATCACAGCGAGACTGAACAGCAACACCCAACGGTCTGTTGGTTCATAAGTATCTTCTTCAATATCACGACGAACAGCAAAATAGTGTGACGTTGAAAGCCACACTGTAATTAAACCCACCAGCGAGAACACTAAACCTAACTTCCAGCCGTTGCCAGGACGCGGTACTAAAGGTACATGGAAGGCACGCAAACGTACAATAACAACACCAAAGCCTAAAAGAGCGATCCCTGTCCGCATCCAAGCAAGGTAGGTACGCTCATTTGCCAAGTGATCTCGGATTCTGGACGGATTCAGTCGTCCTGGCTTTTTTTTATCTTTATCTTCTTCTGTAGGTTTCAATTTTAACTGCATCAATAATACCCTTATCCCCAAAGCGGCTCTGATCAAAAAAATGCGGAGGTAGTAGGAAATCTCTTTCCAGATTACTTGCACCCAGCGCAATAGTTGCGCTACTGAAATATACTTGTTGTGATTGTACATTTTTTTCAAATTCAAAATTTATTTTAATGCAGATATGTAAATAAAACAAGCCTGACAGAATAATTCGTAATTCGTAATTGATGATATAGAGCAAGTGTAAGTAATAAGGTGTCGTTAAAAAAACAGCCAAGATCGGAGAGGTTTTTCATCAGTGCTTATCCTGTTTATCCTCTGATTTTGGCTGTTACCCTATTTAAATTTAGAAAACTCATTCAAAAATAGACTATGGACTTCTATTTCAAGACTGATTGCTAGGCGCATTAGGAACTCGTGTATCTATGAGAGCCTGTGATATATCTGGGATAAACCAGTTAGCCTCTTTGCTGTTAAGAACTTTCACAGTCGGAACATTCAATTCAATCGCAGCAGTATCTGGATTCTTCTTAATCACCAACTGAGTTCCATCAAGTATCTTGAGAGCAACCGGGCCTGTCAATTCTTGACCTTGCCCATTAGGGCTAGAAGTAAAATTTTCTACTTTGGCATCATTCGCTAGATAGATGCCATCACAATCCCAGTTCTTTTTAGTAGACTGACCATTAGCGAGAAAATACAAACCATTTTCGTATACGGCATCTTCATTGTCTTCATCATTTGGTCTTTTGCCGTAAACTGCTATGGTATTACCTGTTTGGTTATTACATTGACCCCAGTTAATTCCCGTCTCTAAAGCATATTTTTGCAGTGTTAATTCCTCGGTTCTCTTTTTAATTTCTTCTGGTGTAAGACTTTCAACTTGAGTTTGGGTATCTTTGGTCTGAGAGAGTTCGTTAAGAGCTTTAATGACTTCGATATAGTCAGGGTTTTTGCTAAATTTTGGTCTATCAGCAAAAGAAGGTTGAGCAAAAGCGAAATTAGCGACAATCATTAAGACAATTAGCAGAGATTTCCAGATTTTCATGTTTTGATTCCTGTTGATAAGTAAGATATTTTGCAGTTGGGAATTGATTTTGGTGACAAAATTCATCATGCACTTCATTTTAGACAATTAATTTTTCTTGTTCTTCACTCGATGGCTGAGTATTGAAACCTAAAATTAATGAGAATATATAACTAGAAACTACAGATAGAAGAGTCCAAATGACATTTTCCGTAACAATAAATATACCCAAACCAATCAATATACAAGGGACAAAAGTATTACCATTTTCAGTTAAAAAGGTTGCGATCGCAGGCAAGTAGGTTAACTTGTAAGCGGTATAACACCATACACCCACTAGGGTAAAGAATACACTTATAATCACCAGCAGACTGTCTAATTCTGAGTTGGCAAACAGAGGCACATAGACGCTGATATTATCACTGCCATTAGCAAAGGCGATCGCAGCGACATTGCAAGTTTGCCCCGAGAGAAAACTCTTAACGATAGAGGGACAAGACGGCTCGGTTTCTTCTTCAGCTTCCTCTGGTGAATCCTCTTCGCGTTTTAGTAAACTGCTCATACCAATGATTATTGGCATTAAACCAAGTAGTCTAATCCAGTCCTCTGGTATAAACAGTCCACCAAAGAAACCGGGAAGGCTAGCAAAGATCAATGCCGCAAAGCCGAGATACTGACCAGCAAGGATGTGACGATTGCGGAACGTTTTACTTATTTGCGAAAAAAGTAACGTCAGAATGACAATATCATCGATGTTGGTAGCAGTGAATGCGGTAATCCCTGTGATAATCGCAGTTGCTAAATCGCTCATTTATGGATGTCCTTATTTTCATGCTTGGGCATTTGGCATTTCCCTCTGCTCTCTACTTGGCCGTTTAAGTCCGTGCCGAAGCTTTGATTTACACTTTAGTCAAACTAACCGATAGAATCAAATGCTTTTATTTGTCAAAATGATAAATGAAAGTGATTAAAATTTTGACATCAAGTCTTAGGGATACGATAAATGGCAGGAATGACGCTTGAGCAGCTAAAAATATTTTTGGCTGTGGCGCACAACTTACACTTTACTCGCGCAGCAGAGGAGCTTTATATTACACAACCTGCCGTCAGTGCAGCGATTCACAACTTAGAGCAAGAATACGGTGTGAAACTATTCCATCGGATTGGTCGCCATATCGAGATTGCTGAGGCGGGTAAATTACTGCAAGTGGAAGCGCAGAAAATTCTCGATCAAGTTTCCTTAACAGAAAGGGGATTGCGAGAATTGAACAATCTGCAACGGGGTGAATTGAAATTAGGGTCGAGTCTGACTATTGGTAACTATTGGCTACCAAGTAAAATTAGTGAGTTTAAGAGCCAATATCCTGGTATCCAGATTGACTGTACTCTTGCCAATGCAGAAACGATTTGTGTCGGTACAGCGATGGGACAGTTTGATTTAGGTTTGGTGGAAGGAGATGTGAAGCCAGCACTTCAGAATACTTTAGACTATGAAATAGTGGGGAGCGATCGCTTGCAAATTGTAGTTGGTCAAAAACACCCTTGGTTTGAGTGGGGAGAAATTGATTTAAGCCAACTAACTCAGACTCCGTGGGT
The DNA here is from genome assembly GCF_034530635.1 of Nostoc sp. EspVER01. Classification (NCBI taxonomy): domain Bacteria; kingdom Bacillati; phylum Cyanobacteriota; class Cyanophyceae; order Nostocales; family Nostocaceae; genus Nostoc; species Nostoc sp. EspVER01. Next base: position 578 of record NZ_JAVRCS010000023.1, on the reverse strand, counting down.
GATGCGGGTGCGGGAATCTGGTACACAACAAAGATTTGAGGAAGCGTTGCAAAATTGGGGCATCAACCTCAGCGACCTGAATGTAATTTTAGTGTTCACCAGTGGTGAGATGGCAAAAGCCGCGATTGAAAATGGCGTAGGTGCAACTGGAATTTCTGAGTTGATGGTAAAAAAAGAAATCCAGTTAGGGACTCTGCGGGCAATTAGAGTTATTGATAACCGAGAAGGCAACGGTACGATGCCTACGTCGGTCACTGAGCCTGTCCTGAGCGTAGCCGTTGGCGCAGCCTCTCGTAGAGAAGGGCGCAGCCGAAGTGCAGACTACGCCTACGCAGAAATAGTTCGACCTTTTTTCAAAATCAAGCATCGTCAGCGTTTTCAAACTGCTCTTTCCAAAGTCTTTGAACAAATGTTGATATCGTCTGTGTTGGATGGTTCACATCAACATTTATCAGTTATTTAAAGGAGATTGGGGATTGGGCACAACCCGGATTTCTCACCACACCTCTTAAAGCCTACGCAAGTGCCGGGGAGAAGTAATGAGTAAGAAGTAAGAAGTAAGAAGTTTTTACTCATTA